>CAYGXH010000134.1:0-4350 GCA_964353675.1 uncultured Chlorobiaceae bacterium | reverse complement strand
TAATCCATTTTTCGAACGTTTCATCAATCTTTGCAAAACCTTTCTCACCGAGTTCCCAATATGCTTTAATCAGGTTCTCATATCCCCCATCATCATTGGGATATGTATTGTTATAGGATTCCCATACTCTGATCAGGTTTTCGATTTCACGTTTATGAAGATAGTACATCGATAGGTGAAATGAAGTTTGATATAATCCAGACTGTGAGGCTGTATTTGTATTTAGGAATACATTTGTTCTTGTAACATTTGGGTTTTCTGACGCATTTATTTGGAAATATAATAGGGAGCTGAGTGTTGTGATAAAAATAATTAATCCGATGATTCGAGTGGATTTCATGAGGTTGGATTGCATCATAACATAAACTGCATAGATTGATGCAACATAGAAGAGCGGCGCCGTCATATCCCAGTCCAGGGCCATCGGTAAGTCATATTTTGCAATAAATATGAATACCATTAAGCATATAAAATAATACAACAGAAACCTCGCCACGGGTGTATCTGTTAAATATTTTCGTGAATAAATAAATATTAAGATGATGAACAATAATGTGGGAGCGGCCATAAGTATCAGTAAATTCAGTATATCAATCAGATGAAATGGAGAAAAAAGAGCGTATGCTTGATATCTATCGCTTGATGGAGTGAGAGTAAGATAATGCTCATGCTCCGCTCTGGGAATTAGTCGATCTAGACGAAAGTCTATGATAATCAATACAAGAATAAGTGAGATAATTACAGCAAATAAGCCAAGAATAATATTTTTTTTACCGTTTTCTTTGAATTCGGCCAATGTTAGATAAATCAAAGAAGGTGCAAATAATACTGCACTGAGGTAATTTGAAAAAGCCAGCAGTAAATATAGTAACAGAACAAAAACATATGATGTATTTTTATTAAAATAGGATACTATGCCCAATAAGAATACTGAATGTATAAAGAGAACAACTGCATACAACTCGACATACCCAAAAAACAATTGTATATAAGGAAATGACAGTATGAATAGGAAGCTCAATAAACGATCGTGAGGTTGTACTATGAGAATCCGGATAATACTGAATGTAATAATTATAAAACCGGCGCCAATCAATAATTCTCCGGCTAGAAATGCAGTCATGATTTCTGGATATGTAAACGTTCCAAAAATCTTTATAATAAAATGATAAAATAAAAATGCAACCGGCTGTCTTGTGGCGATGAATTCATTACTTCCATTCGATATATTTTCATATGCTTTGATTAAAACAAAACCATCACCTAGTAATGGTATTTTCACACGTAGAATAATTGATGCGCCAATGAAAATGACAATAGTATAAAGTAAAAATGAGGATGGCTTCTTAGTCATAATAATAGCAACTTTATCGAGCAACCATTCATATTTACTCTTAAATATAAATAATAAACCCGCTAACAAGAGGATGAGATAACCAATCCTTGTTGTGAAAGATGAAAATCCGAGTAAATGAAATCCCCAGGTAAGATTTGATTGAAAGAAGCTCCCGACGACCTGGAGGGTAATAAACAAAATAATAAATAATACCGCAATCGTTGATGTATGATTTTCAATCTTACGACTATACAATCCAATTTCCTGTTCTAAGTCAGATAAATAATATTATAGAATCAACCCGACCTGATTATTAGGGTTGGATAAATATTGATACAAAGAGAAATATAAAGTTCATTCATTAGTGGAATAGTAAATACTGTAAATCGATTATCATTTATCAAATAGATGCCATTTAGTATAATATGCTTTTGTGTTATTTTTATCTTTAATATTACGCTTAAATCAGGATATAATCAATAATTTCTTAAATGAAACCGATTTCAAATTTTAGATAAACTAGAAGTAATTAGCTATCGATCTCATTGCTTCTTTTTAAATCAAAATAAATGATCGATTTGCTTCAGTGGGAGATGCTCCATAAAATAATGTCAAGAATTCAACTTAATACGACTTTGTACAAGAATTGAATTAGCAAATGTTTTAACAGTTTGGTTTCCTTGATTCATAAAACGATGAAATTGAGTTGTAATGAAGGCATTTTATAAAGAGAGCAACGGCGTCTGATGCCGTTATTAGACACTGCTTGCAAATTTTAATGATCCTATTAAAAAAAATCCCAACCATTACGATTGGGATTTGTAAGTTCATAATATTTTACTCTGAATCATTTGACGAGAATCATTTTCTTAACCAGCTGCAACCTGGTACCTTCGGTACCATCCTTTCCCATCTCCTCAGCAATTAACCGGTACAGATAGACCCCGGAAGCAAGGTTGAGTGCATTAAATTCTATATCCTGTATACCTGCTTCCATCGGTTCACGATCAATCAACGCTGCTATTTCCTGTCCGAGTATGTTATATACTTTAAGAGTGACGATAGCATCATCCTGCAGTTCATATTCTATCGTAGTAGTGGGATTGAATGGATTCGGATAGTTTTGATAAAGCATATACGAACTGGGTGTCTCGGATATAGTTGAAATCAGAGGTGTTATTACAGTTATTGTCGTGTATGGATTTGCATGCAGATATGAAACAGTGCGCAGTTGTTTAAGACCATTAAAAACTAAAGAATCCTGGAAAGCCACAGTATCAAGCGGTCCTTCAAATGATTCATTAATTTTATGCATAGTTTGAGCAATATTTTCAAACTCAGCTGATGTAGCAAATGTTTTTCTGCGCAAATCGGATTGATATACACCCGTTATCAGGGCATCACCATAATGCGCGATTTCCTTAACCATCATACCATTTAACGGATTATCTGTTTCATCACCGTAGATTAGCTCACCGAATCCGCGCGGTATTTTTCCCATTGCACTCGCAAAAATATTTAGTTTGAGGGCAATAATTTCTGAAAGAAGAATATTGTCATGCTTGGTCGGCGGTAATATCTTCAATTGATTCAACAATATTTTTCCGTTCCAGGTGATATCGAAACCTCTTGGTCTTCCGTTATGTAACTGCGAAGTTTTTGACACTATTAGTGTTCTCAAAACATCCGAATACCTTGGCGTTTGAAACCATCCATAATATTTTGAACTATCAAAGCGGGAAAGACCAGCAGTTAGCCCACCAGTGCCATAGAACCCACCCTGGATAAACGTCTCGTAAAGAATATTAACGCGGTTTGGCATTGGTAACCGTGTTTTATTCAAAATGAAGTATGGAACATAATGTATCTCCGATCCCAACCAACAATACTTCACTTTCACAGGGTCATCAGATGCACAGAAACCGTGGACAATAATATTATCTCCTCTCATCAGAGAAGTGGATGGTTCAAGTTTTATATAGATCTTTTTGATAGTTCCGAAAAATATATTCTTATACAATGTATCGCCGGCGTATGCAATCAAGGAGTTATCATTTCGGACTGATGTCGTATGATAAAAGTTACCTTGAATGCCGCCCGTATCTTTTACTATGTCCAGATTTCTGATATCCTTTGAAAACTCCAGCGTCAGTTCACGCACTGAATCTGCAATCATTGAAAACCGAAACTCGACTTTATCCGGTTTTCGTTTTACGAACTTATTCAGTTTTCCCTTGTTATCCCGGTCAAGAGCTAAATTCTCAGCGGTTATAGTCCGGTACATTACTGCATATGCAGTATTCGGTGCAAAAGTTGCTGTAATGTTTTTAACATTATCGACTAAGAATGTCACAGGATTCGACGTACTGACCAGATCTCCGCTCCACCTCGAGAAGCTCCAACTTGTATCAGAGGGGATGGCAGTTAACTGTACAATACTACCATGTTCATATATTAACTGATCCGGATTTATCGTGACGCTCCCGTTCCCTAACACAAAAACACTAACTGTATAGGTATTAATCTCAAAAATTGCAATTATATTTCTATCAGAATTCATTGTGATATTCAACGGATTTGCTGAACTATTGATATCACCGCTCCAGCCAACGAAGCGATAGCCTGTATTTGGCGTTGCCGTTAAACGGACCGATGTCCCATGATTGTATGTTGCCTGATTTGGATTTTTTGTTATACTGCCATTTGTTGCAGTCACGTTTAAAATATATGTATTGATGGCAAAGGTTGCATTTATAATCTTATTGCCATCCATCGTTATTGTAAGCGGATTCTCGGAACCACTTGCACTTCCGCCCCAGTTTACAAAATGATACCCCGTATTCGGCGTCGCTGTAAGTTGAACCGTTGTACCATAATCATACGAGGCACGATTGGGATTTTTTGTAACAGTTCCATTTGTAGCATTGATCGTTAAGGTATATGTATTAGCGATAAAATTAGCAGTTATATTCTTATTACCATCCATCGTTATGGAAAGCGGATTCGTGGTGCCG
>CAYGXH010000133.1:0-7528 GCA_964353675.1 uncultured Chlorobiaceae bacterium | reverse complement strand
TGTTAGTAATTTACTATTTCATAGTGTCATACCCACATGTTTTTCTGGTTCCCAAATTTAATTTAGGAATCTGGCAAGTAAGTTATTAGATAAAGGTTTCTGGTTCCCAAAGTCCTCTTTGGGAACCTGCCGAGGAAAGCACGTATAGTACGTTCCCAAGCAGGAGCTTGGGAACGAGGAGTTAAATCTGACCAACACAACCGCAAATACCGAAACCATAATCATGTCGCCGGCGATTGAGAAGCCTACGAAGCTCCGGCAGTACTATAATATTGTCCGCGAGCTGGCGATAGTCGACTTCCGCAAGAAGTACCACGACTCCACGCTTGGCTATTTCTGGTCGATGCTCAATCCGCTCCTGCGGTTCGGCGTTTACCACTTCGTATTCTCGTACCTGTTTGTCACCAAACTGCACAAATTCACTCTTTACCTCCTGACAGGCGTATTCTTCTGGAACTTCTTTCAGGACGTCACGTCGAGTGCGATCGGCGCGATACGCAGCAGAGCGCGGCTAACAAAGACGATCTACTTCCCGCGCCACCTGCTCGTCTACGCCTCGAGCGCGACAGCTATTTTCTCGTTCACAATCAATATTTCTCTCATCGTCCTGATTGTTCTGATTTTCGATCACGTTTCATGGCTCCAGATATTTAGTATTATTCCGTTTATCCTGCTGATTTTTCTCGGTACAGGGATCGGGTTGATTCTCTCTATCCTGTTCGTGCATTTTCGCGACATCACTGAAATCTGGGGTGTTATTCTTACGGTCGGATTCTGGCTTACACCGATCATGTATGATCCGAAGTACATTCCGGGGACTCTCGCAACCATTGCCCTGCTCAACCCGCTCGGCAGGATACTTGTTTTACTGAGGGCTTACCTCATATATGATAACCTCCCGCCGTTTTTGTTTCTCCTGACGACTACACTCCTCTGTCTCGGTGTTTTTGTATTTGGTCTCTGGCTTTTCAGAAAGTATGAGCACCACATTCCTGAGTACGTGGCATGATTATCCTTGAAGATGTATCAAAGGTTTTTCGTATTCCGCATGAGCGCACGAAGACGCTGTACCATAAATTGCTATCATTGACTAAAAGAGGTTACACTTACGAAGACCTTTATGCGCTGAAGAATATCAACCTGCGGGTGGAGCCGGGTGAGTTCCTTGGAATAATTGGAAGTAACGGTTCTGGCAAGTCTACACTTCTTCGAATAATAGCTGGTGTATACAGACCGACAAATGGTGATGTACGAGTGAATGAAGATATATCCCCTTTGCTGGAGTTAGGACTGGGATTTGATCCATCTTTTTCCGCTCTTGAAAATATTTATGTTTATGGGGCATTGTTGGGATACTCCCGTTGGCAGATGGCAAGAAAAGTTGTAGAAATACTTGCCTTTTCCGAGTTGGAACGGTTTGCAGATGCAAAACTCGAAACGCTTTCCTCTGGTATGAGAGCAAGACTTGCATTCGCAATCGCGATACAATCTGTCTCACCGGTCATTCTCGTTGATGAAATACTTGCTGTTGGCGACCGGATGTTTGCTGAGAAATGCCGTAATGTCTTTCGACGATTCAAGCAAGAGGGTAGGACGATAGTATTTGTAAGCCACGATATGAACGCAATTCGAGAATTCTGCGATAGAGTTGTTATTATAAATCAAGGCCAAATAATCGGTATTGGAAAACCAGAAGAGATGGTAGAAATTTATATTAAAAAAGTTTTACGATAGATATTGTATTTTTTAATAGTATTAATTTATGTTTTAGACGAATAGGATAATTTTAATGAGCAGTTACCAACTTTCGATGTGTTGTATTGGTACGGTAACAGAGCTATATAGTCTGTTTGATAATCAGGTTATTGGATCGGGATTACGGCAATTAAAGCATCTACAAAGACCGTGGGTTTTAAATCAAATAATAAATTTTTTTGGCAATCAAATCCGCGAAAAAAAAATCTTGGAGATAGGGGCTGGTTTTGATTACTCAGCTAGTAATCTATCGACGAAATTTGGTGCTGATGTCTATAACCTTGATAAATATGAAAACGAATGGAACTCTCGCAGCGGAAAAACTTTCCAGGACTGTGTAAATGAAAATCCTCATGTAAAGTATATTTTTGGTCTTGCAGGATACCCTATCGAACATAAAATAGCTGATACGACATTTGATTGTATTTTTTCAACTTCAGTGTTGGAGCATGCTCCGAAAGATCATATCGATGCAGTACTCGAAGATATTGATCGTATGCTGAAGATAAATGGAATTCAGGTTCATGCGATTGATTTCCTGGTAGATCGCGGAGATGATCAATTAATGTCTTACCTTAATTATTTTAAAAAATATCTAATCGAAGCGGATCATACAAAGCTAGATGGTATGAATCTTGGAACAATTCGTTCAAATCCAGATACTTTCTACGAGACGCCAGAAATTGTAAAACTATATTGGACACCGGGCCGCAAAGATGTTAAATTTCTTAGGTGTGCTTCTCTAAATCTCATGATTATTAAAAAGTCCTAGTAATGATGGGAAGAGATCAAATACAAATTTTAAGTTTAGAGCTATTTCAAACTCTTAAATCCGAGATGGATATAGTTGAAAGGATGCGGTTATTCTTTCAGCAGGGAATAGGATGGCATTATTTCCTCGATCTGGCATGGATGATACATCATATTCGGAGAGTCCCAGAAGGATCAATCGTTCTTGATGCTGGTGCAGGCTCAGGTCTCTCACAGTTCATTCTTTCCGAGCTTGGTTATAATGTTATCAGTGTAGATTTCGCTAATCGACAATTTTCGAAACACATACAGGAAAGGTACGACTCAATTATCTACTACCTTAATGACCAAAACATATCATTCGATAATGCTTACACGAGGCATCTTGAGAAAACATATCATCTAAAAATCAATGATCATAAATTAAAGAGTAACTACCCGCAGGATAATATATCATCAGCCGATGTTTTTCGTAGATATGGTCTCAGACTTTGCGATCATAAGATAAATAGGGAACAGGGTATATTGAGAGAAGATGTAAAAGATTACTGCGGCAGGATATTCATATATAAAGCAGACCTTCGAAACATGTCATTGCTCACAGATAGTTGCGTCAATGCTGTAATTTCCATATCTGCCTTGGAGCATAATAGTCATTCTGACCTCGAGAAGTGTGTGGGTGAGCTGTCACGAGTTACTATACCCGGTGCACCAATGATTATTACCATAAGCGGTTCGCTAGGGGAAGATTGTTACCATGAGCCCTCGAAGGGCTGGTGTTACTCTGAATCAAGCATTAAAAAAATATTCCGCCTTGTGGAACCAGTAGAGAGCAATTACAATGTCAAGGATCACTATTTCAATCAACTGAAGCAAGAAAACAATGAACTCCATAAGCGACTTGCCCATTTCTACTTCCAGTCTGGAAATAATGGAATGCCCTGGGGAAGATGGAATCCCCAGTATCAACCCGTAGGCGTCCTCAAGTTTAGGACGATCACCGGGCACGAAGATAATATAGCTTTTAATCCTCCAATACCTAAACACAAAGGAAAGATGGGATTGTTCATTTATATCGATCCAGGTTTTATCGACAACGTTGGCCACTACATCAACTTCGCAAGCAACATCCACGCTGAAGCGCAGCGGCGCGGTATGGATATTTGGCACTATGTTAACAATGAGGTATCCGAACGAACCGCTGAAGTTTTTAATCTACGTAAGATTTTCCGATATAAAGCCATTCTGAAGGAAATCACGGACAATACAACCTCGGTACAATCTACGGGTAAGCAAGTATTGTTCTCTACTGCCAAGAAATTCCTGGATCCTGCGCGGAGCTACGTGCAGCGTCATAATATAAAACTTCCAATCAAATATCCGGAGAGTCTGGACAAACTACAATTTACTATTGACGAGTATAATTCTGGTGTATTAACGGCTTTCGAAACAAGCCTTGTAGAGATTCTGGACAAACTTCTGATGACCGATGTCGGTTCTGCAGATATTTCAATGTTTATGTACACTTCACACCCGTTGTACCTACCTATCTTTGCGAAAGCCCTCAATGAGGGAAAGTACTCCCACTTAAACATCACCGCACATCTTTCGCTGTTTTATTTAAATCTCCCGTTCTGTCGAGGGGAGCAATCGGACCAGTACGAGAATATGCTGAAGTCAGTTTCGGATTCTCTGGAAATAAACGACCCGTTCGGAAAAGTTGTTCTCTATGCTGATTCTGAACGTACGATCACACGATATGGGCCATCGTTCAAGCGTGAGATCCATCTGCTTCCGATTCCTTTGTGTAATGAATCCAATCCGAAAAGTGAAACGAAATTGGACAGGAAGAAGGTAGTGATTGGGTCATTCGGATACACTCATGTGAAGCAGGGTTACCATCTCGTCAAACAACTATACGACCGATTCTCGAAATCGAGAGAGCACGAAAACGTACATTTTATTGTTCGGCATAATGTCCAGTGGTTAACTACCGAGATGAAACATATTGTTGACAGCTTCTGCGCGGAAACTATTCGTATTCAACACCATACAAAACATCTTCCTGCTTCAACTTACGAAAGCCTGATTAGTGAATGCGATATTGTCGTTATTCCTCATTCGGCAGAAGAGTACCCCTGCCAGACCTCCGGTCTGTTCATAGATTGCATAAAGCGTGGGAAAATAGTTGTAGTGCCCGATCATACGTGGATGGCAGATCAATTGCAAATTTATGGTACCGGCTCCACTTTCAAATCGGGTGACATCGATAGTTTCGTGGAATGTGTCATAATGATTGTGAATCGAATTGATGAGTATCGAGCGAACGCACACCGGAATGTTGAGGAATTTGTTGCATTCCATAGCGCAAGAAATCTCCTCGGTACCATTGCGGAAAATGTCTCACGGGTTGGTAAATCAGGAGGTACGATAGATTTATCTCTTGTTCGTCGCGAGATCGTCAGTCCTCAATACGGTGATACAAAAGAAAGATCAGAAGTCATCGAGATTTCAAATAAGTTCATTTCACAGTTCAAGGATAGGCACCGTGGTGAGAGGTGTGTCATTATTGGAAACGGTCCGAGTTTGATGAAGATGGACCTCTCGTTCTTAAAGAACGAGATAACATTCGGGATGAATCGCATTTACCTTGGTTTCGAGCGCTGGCGTTTTATTCCATCGTACTACGTGACGGTAAACGTCTTAGTGATCAAGCAAAGCCACGAAGAGATTCTAAAAATCCCAGCCCCCAAGTTTGTAAGCATCTACGGGCATCCGCACATCCCACATCCCGATGGTTTGTTCTTCCTGCAACCTGTCTGGGGACCACTCTTCAGCCGCGATCCCAGTCAAGGAATTTGTGAAGGTTATACGGTTACGTACGTTGCGATGCAACTAGCGTACTTCATGGGTTTTAAAGAAGTCATACTCATCGGTGTCGACCACAGCTTTTCAACTCCCGGCAATCCTAACCAGGAAATCGTCTCAAGCGGTGTCGATCCAAATCATTTTGATCCAAATTATTTCGGCAAGGGTGTCCATTGGCAACTTCCCGATTTGAAAAATTCTGAAGTGGCTTACCGTATGGCGAAATGCAATTTCGAGATGGCCGGACGCCGGATCATAGACGCCACATACGAGGGTAAACTACACGTTTTTCCAAAAGCTGACTACAAGAAAGTCTTCTTCGGAGTACATGCGACAACATCTGCTGCACCACCTACGAACACTCCGGAAGATGCTATTGAGTGGAGACCACCCAAGTTCCCGATGGTCTCGGTTATTTTTTCTGCGGTTGGTTATCCTGGGCGTATATGGCTTACGGCGCGTGCCCTCGCTGGCCAAACCTACCCAAATGTTGAGACCGTTTTCGTCTTCCAGGAAGGGACGATCGATGAGAGCGTACTAGCCGATCTTAAACAAGATCTGTCACTTGTCGCTGTAAAAGTGCAACGCGGTTGTTCTGCGGGTTCGATGCTCAATGCCGGTCTCAAAGCATCGAAGGGAGAGTATATCGCCTACGTTAACGAGGGTGATTGGTACTCACCGGATCACCTTGCTGGGTGTGCACACTTTATTCAGGTGCACAATCAGTTCTCAGCTGTGTACACACGCAGCAGCGAGGTTCTTCCGACACATAACAGGAGCCGTCATGATAAATTGAGGAAGGTTTTTACACAGACTAAAGACTTCGATCGATCAAAACTGTTAGTATCCAATCTCATTCCGCTCTCGTCGGTCATACACAAGCGTAACGTCCTCAATACCGCGGGATACTTCGATGAAGAATTGGTAGAATTTACAAAATGGGACTTTCTGATTCGTTTAGCACATCACGGGGATTTCGCGTCGCTTCCTGTTGAATCGGTAGAGACCCTCTGGCGTCCTGAGGATCATCGTACCGTGCACGAAGTCAGGGAATTCACTAAGGCGTACGAGCAAATATATTCCCGATACAATGGTGATCACAAACTTCGCGAAGCGAGAAGTTCCTACTTGAGATCCGTTGGCTCAAATGAGCTATTCTCTTCCGAATTCGGGCTGGTGCAAATACCTGAGGAACTTGATTCACACTTACACGACGTACTTGAATTCAACGAGCATGATGAAATCAATGCTGCATTGGATATCATTGAAGAAAAAATTATTCCACAGTTGCGTGTTCTATCAGCGATTAGAAAGGATAAAACAACTGAGTCCTCGACAACCCGTGTGATTAATGCAGTCGTTGCTACATCCATAGCTCCATACAACATCGATAAGCAACGGGTAGCAGTCGCGAGTTGGCGTAATATCGGCTTTAAAGTTATTTCTCTCAACTGTACTGAAGAGATCGAAAAGTTGAAGCATTTGTTTACAGACGTTACCTTCGTTACCGTAAACCGTGATGCGCGCCCGATCGTTGGAAAACCGCTCGTTTATTTCGACGATGTTCTTCGTGGTTTGCGAGAATCCGGAGCACAGATATGTGGCATAATAAATTCTGACATCTCGTTACACGCACCTGGTGATTTTATTACATTCCTCGGGCGCGAGGTTGGTACCAAAGGGATGGTCATCGGTTCTCGGGTCGATGTAGAATCGACAGAAGAATTGTGTGGAACAATGTATCCTATAGGATTTGACTACTTCTTCTTCGATCCATCTGTCCTCGATTGCTATACGGACGAAGAGTTCATCATTGGTATGCCATGGTGGGATTACTGGGCTCCTCTGGTCCCATTAGTACAAGGTGTCCCCGTGAAAGAATTGACACCCCCTATCGGATACCATACACGTCACGACTTCCAGTGGAGCAAACAGTCGTACGATGAACTTGGGAAGCGTTTTGGGGCATGGATTAATCAGAACAAAGTGCCTATCGAGCTTAATGATGACGTAATCAAGATACATGGTAAGAATCATGCCCAATTTCTCGCTATTCTATCATACATCCACGATCACTCAGCTAAGATTTCTTATAATCCATCACGTCAAAAAACCATCAAAGGAGTTCATCTTCCTCCAACTGATATTAATCAGT
>CAYGXH010000132.1:4817-7548 GCA_964353675.1 uncultured Chlorobiaceae bacterium | reverse complement strand
CTCTTGCCGTATTGGGACCAAATCTCTACGCCGCTAACGACAGCGGTGTTTGGAAACGCCCGCTCTCGGAGATGATTTTGGGCGTGAAACCATCGCCCAAAGAGATCCCAACTCAATATGGATTGAATCAGAACTACCCCAACCCCTTCAATCCGAGTACATCAATCAGCTATGAACTCCCAAGGCAAAGCCATGTTACGCTAAAAGTCTTTGATGTGCTTGGCAGGGAAGTTGCAACGCTAGTTAACCAAGTTGAAAAGCCTGGGTACAAGTCGGTGATTTTCAATTCAAACGGACTGTCGAGCGGGGTCTACTATTATCACCTGCAAGCTGGCAACTACTATGAAACCAAGAAATTATTGTTGCTCAGGTAGGGGGCAACTGCACATAACACGCCAAACAACGACGCCATGAAAACCAGAATTGAAATTACACTCGCTCACTACTTTTGCTTCACGAGCAATGGATCAATCGGTAGTTCGCAAAAGTGCTACGTTGTTCGGCGTACCGTTAGGCGAAACTTTTTGGGCTTCAGATTGAGACTATGGACAAGGATCAATTCATAGAACTTACGCAGCTTGCAAAAGAAGTAAGGAACCTAGAATTCAAGCGTTCCACTCCATGGGATTCATCGGAATTCAAGGCGAAAATTGTAAAGTCGATCCTGGCGTTCAGCAATGTCAGGGACGGCGGAGCAATTGTGGAGGGGGAAAACAAGGTAAGAGAACACGGAGAAGGAGATGAAGAGGAAGGGAAGCAGGTGCAAGAAAAGAGAATATAGAAGAAAAAGGATCATAAAGTAATTGAGAATAGCAATGGGAAGAAAGACAACAACAATGATAATGATGAACAAGACGAGTACGACTATGACGATGATAACATTACGCACGTTGCGTTACGCGGAGTGCGTACTATGATCAATCCGTTTCAATATGGCGGTGTCGTAACGGAAGAAAGCTTTTGCAACCGCAAGAAAGAACTTGCAGAAGTACTCAGGGTGATGGAAAACAGCGGGCGAGCGTTCCTTTATTCGGAGCGTCGTTTCGGCAAGACTTCCCTTGTTCAATTGGCATTGAAGAAACTCAAGAAGAAAGAATACGCCTCCGTGTATGTTGATATCTGGCCCACTGGAGGCGAGATATCGTTCATTGAAGAGATGGCAAAGGCAATTGCTAAGTCGTTCGATACGCGGGCCGATAAAGCTCTCCTGTTCGCCAAAACCATCTTTCAACGTCTGATCCCCAGTCTGACAGTTGACGACGATGGTAAACCGATGCTTGCATTCGGAGTAACCAAGCAGACTTCCTTCGATCAGGAACTTGAGGAGGTTCTCGAAGCCCCTGCAATAGTAGCAAAAAAGCAGAAGAAAAGAGTTGTTGTGGTTTTTGATGAAATACAGAGAATCATTGAATATGACAGCGACCTCGTTGAACGAAAGCTTAGAAGTGTCATCCAGCACCACAAAAACGTCGGCTATATTTTCCTTGGTAGTCATAAGCACTTGGTCCATCAAATGTTTCTTGATAAGTCACGCCCGCTCTATCGTGCTGCTGCGCATCTCACACTGGCACCAATAGATCGGAAAGATTGGCTACCATTCATTCAAGGCCATTTTCGAACTTCAGGAAAGAAGATTAGCACCGAACAAATCGGAATGATATATGAACTGACTCAGGGCCACCCTTTCTATACGCAACAACTGTGTCACGTTCTATGGGAAATGTGCGAAACAAAAAAATCAGTGGAAAACGAAATCATTGCGGAGGCGATGGCAACAGTCTTTGTTCGAGAAAGCTATGCGTACACAGTCTTATGGGAATCTCTCACGAAGAATCAACAACGTTTCTTGATCGGTCTGACGAGCGAACCCTCCGGCGCCAAGCCATTTTCCAGCAAGTTTCTTCGTCGATATAAGTTGGGCCCTGCGTCAAGTGCTCAACGAGTCGTTGAATCGCTCCTTGAACGCGATATTATAGATCACGACAACGGCTCATTTGTCATCCTTGACCGATTTCTTAGGTTGTGGATTCAAAAGCTGCAAATCGAAAAACATAAGCGACTCTAAGCTCGTTCAAATGATACCGACTCGTCGAGCGGGTAGAGCGAGCAGACGCCCCACGGATGTAATACTATGTAATAGAAATTGGTATTACGTCATATTCCTTTAACAAGAGAATTATTTATCGGCTTCATCGTGAAGGTCGGCAAATCTACTACTGCGCAAGTGAGGATGTGCGAATCGTACGCGACGTTCCATCAAGAGCACTCAAGAAATTACTGAGTTGAGGGCAGGGCGGGATGCACAAAACGTATTCGTGCCGCAACTTTCCGCCAGAAAACGGCGGGCAGGCGTTGTTGCCGCACACGTTAGATTAGTTTATCCGAGCAGTAATGTAATTTTTTTCGTATTATCTGGTTAAGGAGTGTATGATGATCCAGATTCTCATTTCTCTTGTTTTCTTTTCCCATCTTTTTATCCAAACCGATAACCGCCTCCATGAGCGACACTCTATGGTGCGTCACCAGATCGAAGATAGAGGAGTACGCGACTCGCTCACACTGAAAGCAATGCGTACCGTGCCGCGCCATCGGTTTGTGTCGAAGACACAATCAAGGAATGCGTATGACGATTCCCCTCTTCCCATCGGTTACGGACAAACGATTTCCCAACCGTACATTGTTGCGTATATGACCGAAATCGCACATCTTCAAAAAAACTCCACCGTGCTTG
>CAYGXH010000132.1:0-4807 GCA_964353675.1 uncultured Chlorobiaceae bacterium | reverse complement strand
GTCAGGATATCAGGCGGCTGTCCTTGCTGAAATCACCGATACGGTGTACACCATAGAGATCGTGAAACAACTAGGGGAGAGTGCTGTTGAAAGATTAGCATCGCTCGGGTATAAAAATATTTTCGTGAACATCCGAGATGGATACGAAGGGTGGAAGGAACATGCACCGTTCGATGCAATCATTGTTACTGCCGCAGCCGATCATATACCCCCTCCATTGATACAACAACTCAAAGAGGGAGGACGAATGGTGATTCCTGTCGGCACCCCGTTCTTTACTCAAACGCTCATGCTTGTGGCAAAAAAAGGAGGAAAAATCACAACCCGCAGTCTTATGCCGGTTCGTTTTGTTCCATTCACCCGATCAGAGTAGATGGTTCTATGAAGAAACTGTACGCTTCCGTCGGTCTTCTGTCTGTCGCACTCATCGCATATCAAATCGTTTTGATGTATCTCTTTTCGATCACGCAATGGTATCACTTTGCCTACATGGTAATTGCCATTGCTCTGCTCGGCTTTGGAACGAGTGGAACGGTTCTCGCATTTTCCCGGACATGGTGTATCGATCGTTCAGATGTACTCATTCCGCTATGTATGTTCCTGGCGGGAATAACAATGATCGTTGCCATACCTGTTTCACAAACAAAATATTTTCAATTCGAATCGCAGCTTATTTTGTTCGATCGAGAACAGATTCTCCCGCTCTCACTCACATATCTTCTGTTTTTTATCCCGTTTTTTTTCGGAGCAATGGCGATCGGTCTGGCATTTATCAAGAACCCCGGAGATATTGGACGGCTTTATTTTGCAAATCTTCTTGGTTCAGGAGCAGGAGGAGGAATTGCAGTTGTTCTTCTCTGGATACTTTTTCCTCAACACCTGTCGGCTTTTTCCGCACTGCTTCCTCTCGTTTCCGGATTTCTGATCCTTCCACGCCAAAAACGAAAAGAACTCTTCAGCATCGGAATTTTATCTCTCATTATTTTTACTGTTCTTGCGGCGCGTCTCCCAGAATTTACGATGTCGCAATACAAAGAGATGAGTAAATCGCTCCTTCTCCCCGACGCGAAAATAGTAATTTCAAAGACAAGTCCGGATGGACTTGTTCAGGTCGTTCAATCGCCGGCGATGAGATTTGCACCCGGCTTAAGTCTCACTTATCAATCGGAGGTTCCCAAACAGATCGCTCTGTTCAACAATGGTGATCGTTATGGAGGAATTATCCGATGGTCAAAATCCGATACGTCACACATTCTCGATCATACAACATTCGCACTTCCCTACGTTCTCCAACATCACAAACGTGTTCTTATACTTCATGCAGGAACAGGTATTGAAGTTGCTCAGGCAATTACGAGAGGCGCTTTGTCTGTTACCGGTGTCGAACCGCATCAAACTATCGTCTCGCTAGTAAAAAACGAATACGGAGAAATGACTGATTCACTTTTTTACGATCAAAGAGTTTCGATGATAACTGTGGATCCAAGATCGTTTCTCCTTCGGGACACATCAACATATGACCTTATTCTCTTTCCCATGATCGATGCTTTTGGAGGGACGATGGGATTAAAAGCAGTGAAAGAACAATATGGCCTCACAAAAGAATCTGTCACGCAAATGTGGAAGAAATTATCGCCCGACGGTATTATCAGTTTTTCTTCGTGGATGGATTTTCCGATCCGCAATCCGCTGAGAGTAGTAACAACTCTGTCTGAAGTGTTAGAGGAACAAGGAATCAGAGAATTGACCCATCACATAGCTGCGGTGAGAAGCTGGGGAACGATCACTTTTATTGCTAAACGATCTCCCTTTACAGATCAAGATATTGAGAATATTCGCTTGTTCTGTACCACGATGCTGTTCGATCCGGCTATACTTCCTGCGATCGACGCGGTTGAACGAACGCGTTATAACGCCGTTCAGGAAACTGATTTTTTTACACTGATCGATGGCATTCTTTCCGACCGCCGAAATGATATCTATGAACAATACGGGTTTAATATCCGGCCAACGACTGATGATCGACCGTATTTCTCGCAATTCCTTCGGTGGAAAACCCTTCCTTACTTGAAACAAATTTATGGGGATCGTTCTTTACCATTTCTAGAAATTGGTTATCTGATCGTGTTTGTTACATTCGTTCAGGTCTTTTTTCTCTCGCTCATCTTAATAATACTTCCACTGTTTAAGATTGGATGGAAGAGTGCCGGAAAGACATGGACGGCGCTCTTTTTTGGTATGCTGGGTTTAGGATATATGTTTGTTGAGATCGTTTTTATCAATCAATTCACTCTTTATTTTGGCCACCCGATCTATGCCGCAGCCGCCGTTATTAGCCTTATGCTGATAAGTTCCGGATTCGGGAGTTACTTATCAAGACAATGGACTATCACACACGTGACGCTTCGGAACACCACCGGTGCAATCGCTTTCATGATTATCGTATACACATTCGTCCTAATGCCGATATTAATGTTCACGATTTCGTTGCCATTTGGAGTGAAGATCGTTCTTTCTCTCTTGCTCATTGCTCCTCCTGCATGCATGATGGGAATTCCATTTCCTCTCGGATTGCGATTACTTTCGCAGCGTCATGAAGATCAAATCCCTTGGGCGTGGGGTGTGAATGGCTGCCTGTCGGTTATAGCAACAGTGCTTTCACTCATCGCTTCCGTGGAATTAGGATTTATTGCAACGATGATACTCTCTGCCGGATTTTATGGAATGGCAATGATTTCTAATTTCATTATAAAATAAGATGATAAATCCCAAGAGCAATAATGAACCGTCCATTTAAAATAATCATGAAAATGTTTTTCCGGATAACGGCGTGCTTTATTGGCTTAGTAGTTTTGTACGTCCTGTTCGCTCTTCTTTTTTCTGCAATTCCTGTTAATAAAGATTTCCGGGAAACCAAAACATCGGGTATCGATATTTATATCCTCTCAAATGGCGTTCATATAGATCTGGTCTTACCGATCCGAAGGATGCTTCATACAAGAAACAGATACAAAGACTGGTCTGATGTAATACCATCTTATCACACGATCTCCAATGACTCGCTGATGAAATATATTGCTTTCGGATGGGGAGATAAGAATTTTTATTTGGAAACTCCGACATGGGCAGATCTAAAATTCAGCACAGCGTTTAATGCAGTCTTCTTCCTCAGCACTTCGGCTATGCATGTTACATTCTATAGATCTATGTCCGAAAATGAGTATTGCAAAAAGATCAGCATCAGCGATGAACAATATGAAAGATTGGTGCGCTATATCGAGAGTAGTTTTCAGAAAACCGGTGAAGGAGATTTTATACTTATAAAAAATCTTAGTTACGGTAACGACGATTGTTTTTATGATGCGAAAGGAACATTTAATCTCTTTTACACCTGCAATACATGGACCAATGAGGGATTAAAACAGAGTGGATTAAAAGCATCTTTTTGGACACCATTTGAAGGCGCATTACTTAATCACTATAATGATAAATGAAAAACCGATAAATGCCTGAAGTAAAAAGATGCTTTGATCGCGTCGTTTTGAAATATTTCACTTGTTATTTTAACGAACATACTTCCTTTAATTAATTCTCAATGAAAAAGTCAATGCGAGCGAATGTATTTTTTGAACGAAGCAATCCTTCAATTAAAAGAAAAACGAGATTGTCCCGCTTTACGGGATCCCGTACAGCGAGACTTCGGCAAAAAACGCCTCGTAATGACTACATGGAGAATATTTCATTGAGAACAAATTAACCGCTACTGCTGGAGGATCCGATGAGGTTTTGCACACTTATTATCGTTTTAATGTTTCAGATAACATCTCTCTATGGACAAAGATTCCCCGATCGATGGTTTACAATGAATCCGCTTATGCTTCAGACGGAAGAAAATACCGGCTGGAGCTGGATGCACTCAAATGCCGGCTGGAGCGAATTCGGCGGCTATCGGATTATCAGGGAGCATGAACATGCGTGGATCCAACGGCTTGGTGGATATATTGAATTGTTCCGCATATCCGAAACAACCAGTCTCGCTCTTCTCGGCAATATTGAATTCATCGCCAACGCTGATAATGATATTCGGTTTAACCCGCGGGCAATTTTCTGGGAAGAAGGTTTTTTGTTCACTCAAAAAACCGGTAATTCGTTCTGGCAAATCGGTTATATGCATCGCTGTAAGCATGATGTAGATAATTTGAACCTTGGAAGAGAACGATCGCTCATTTTCGGCAGTGTGCAAGGAAAGTACATCATTCCATTTGCTCTTGGGGACACATCAACAAACGGATTGTTCGCGCTGCGGGCAGATCTGTATACGATCCGCCAGGATGATCGCAATCCATCTGTATTCTCTTTGTATCTTCCACAAGTGAAAAGTATGCTTGCCACTCTTGGCGGTGCGCTGCATGTACGAACATCTTTACCGATGAAGCCGCTCGGTCTTTACGTAACAACATGGGGTGCGTTGAATTTTTACGGCGATAAGCAGGAAATATTTTTAAAATTCGAAAAGGTGAGATCAATATTATTTCAAGGCGGAATCGGAGGCGGAATTGCAGTTGAAGGACGCGCTCATCTGCGCTTAGGGATTTCTTATGAATATTTATCTGACACGGGAATAAATCCTTTTCCCGAACATGCTAACTTAATAGCGATCAGCATCACTATGATTCCTCCTGCATCAATCTGGTGAACATTGTCAATTCGAAGAGAATAAAAATATACACTAGATGCAGGGCATGTACAGAAGTCGTTACCAATCCCTCCCGTTGGAACGACAAGCTGGGCTCACACTTAATTTCCT
>CAYGXH010000131.1:0-7571 GCA_964353675.1 uncultured Chlorobiaceae bacterium | reverse complement strand
TGCTTCACCACCATAACAGCTGTTGAAACCCCAGTTGTAGATGACGTTGTTGCGATGGTCGACATTTTCAAGACCCCGATCGAATCGCGGAGTCCGGCTGGAGTGATGCGCCAGAAGATTGTGATGGAATGTCGTATTTTTTCCACCCCAAATTCCACCGTATCCGTGCGGACCCTTAACATGGTGAGAATATCTGAGACTTTCCGTCATGTAGCACCACTGTACCGAAAGGCTTTCAACACCGGCATACATGCTGAACGTTTCATCGATCGACCAGCCTGCAGAACAATGATCGATAATGACGTTTTTGAAGTTGGATCCTGAGAAAGTGTCATCCTGATTGAGCGTGTCGACATCTCCCATCCTCACGCGGATGTACCTTATGATGACATTGCTCGCCTGAACATTAAAGTTGTGATCACGGAGGCATATTCCATCACCGGGTGCTGTCTGACCTGCGATGGTTATATCACGGTTACGGAGAGATAATCTGGATTGAAGTTCGATAGTTCCCGAAACGCGGAAAACAACCGTTCTGGGTCCCGTTGCCTGGATTGCAGCACGCAAACTGCCGGGCCCGTCGTCGTTGAGGTTCGTCACTTCAAAGACACGTCCGCCCCGTCCGCCGGTCGCAAAGCGTCCATAACCTTCAGCTCCCGGGAAGGCTGGCGTTTGAGCCTGGATGATAACAGGAAATAACAAATGGGCAACGACCACACTCAGTATCGCTGCCCATTTATGGAGGATGCGAGGAGAAGAAATTTTCGTATTATTTACTGCATCGTTCTGCAGTCTGAAACGCGTGTCCTTGATCGATGAAACCACTGCAATTAACCTCTTTGATATTCACCAATTATTAGCGTCCAACTCACTGCTCCCATTGTATCTATTTCCAGTTTCGATTGCACAAGCTTGCAATCGTGGTGGAATAACTAAACCTGCTTTATATGTACATCTTTCCCGGTTTACATCTTACTATCTATCGAAGTCAAATTGCATACATATTCAAACCGAAAAACATTAAGTACGATAGAAGAGCATTACTCTTCAATCAGAACGGCATTCGGCGATACAGAGGGATCGATTAATACAGTCCTCTCTGCATTTTGAATGTTGGATCTCCGGATCCGGATATTTTTAGAATTTTTACCGTCAACTTTAAGTATTTGGGACGTTTCGCCGGTAAATCTGACTGAATCGACGGTTATGTTTTCACCATCGGTGAAGGAGAGGATAGGAGTTACGGTAGCATGGAATGTTGACCGTTCTATGCGGATTCCTCTCGCATCGGAAACATTTATTCCTTTTACAGTTGATGCATTGATTCCCTTGAATGAGATATTCTCGATGAACAATTCCGGAAGTCCGAGCAATTCTATGGCATAGCTCTCTCCCGATGTGCATGTGATGTTATCAAAGTGGATATTGCGTATCGAGGGAGTTTGAGCTGACACCGCTTGAGCGGGAAGGCGTGTTCCAGTATAGAGCATATTGAGATGGATAGCTTCCCGAAGGATTTTCTCTCCGGAAAGATCCTTAAACCACATGTTCTCGATAATTCCGCCTCTCCCCCGTGCAGTTTTAATTCTCACTATACGGTCTGTTCCGCTGAATTTACAGTTCATAGCAAAGACATTACGTACGCCGCCCGATGTTTCACTCCCAATAACGATTCCGCCATGCCCGCTGAGTCCGCGGCAGTTCCTGACGACAATATTTTGTGAGGGAATACCTACACGCAGACCGTCTCTGTCCCTTCCCGCTTTTATCGCTATGCAATCGTCGCCAGTATCAAATTCACAATTTTCAATGAGCACGTTGTTACATGAAGAAGGATTCACTCCGTCGCCGTTCGGCGTATGTCCATATGTACCTTCGGTTATTATATGAACATTCCTGACGATTACATTCTCGCAGTATGTCGGAGTGATCGTCCAGAAGGCACCATAGAGAAATGTCACACCCTCTACGAGAATATTCGTGCACTTCATCGGTTGAAAAAATGCAGGACGGAGCTCTCTTCCCATCTTTCCGTCAAATATTCTTTCCTCCACCGGAACATCCTTCGCGGCCATTTCATTCAGCAATTTTTCGATGTCTTTCTTTTTCTCTTTCCATTCCCACCACGGTTTCCCCTGGCCATTGAGCGTTCCATTGCCGGTGATGGCAATATCATGCTTACCGAAAGCGTATATAAAGGAAGAATATTTGTAACACTCTATATCTTCATGCCGGGAGAACACAACGGGGAGGTAATCCTTCACATCCTGACTGAAAAGCAATTCGGCGTTTTGAGAGAGGTGAAGGTTAATGTTATCTTCGAGATGTATTGCACCCGTGAGCCATTGTCCTTCAGGAATGACAACCATTCCGCCTCCGCTCCTCGCTGCTGAATCTATTGCGTTCTGTATTGCACTCGTATTCTTTATCTGTCCGCCCTCCGCTGCACCGAAGTCACGTATATCAAATGATCTTGCCGGTATCATGGGACGCCGGATTTGCGGCATCTCAAACGGAGCGATGATTGTATCGATCTTCGCGTTTAAAGATGATGTAACTCTATCCTGGTTGCGTGAATTCTGAAGAAATGCGCTAGTAAGTACGAGAACAGCAAAAATATAGAAGACTCCATGTTTACCATGGAACCAGTTATGTTGCTCGTTTTTTTGTTGTTGGGGAGCCATATTAGGTGGAAGTTCCTTAATCGGTAACTTTAACGGTAATATACAAATATAATCCAAATCTGTCAAGGGTAATTGGTAACTTTACGAAAAAAATTTCTTAAATATTGAACGCAAGAAAAGAAGAACCCTGTTGCCAGCATGTCCACTTACAATCTTATTGACTGTTCCGTTGATGCAATAATTTAGCAGAATAGTTTTAGCGAATGAAATTTATATTACTTATGAAAAGAGCAAAAACAAGTCAATAAATTCAGACAAAATTGTCGGATAAAAATACAGGTGGAAATATTGGATAGTCTATTATGATATTATCTTAAAATGATCATTTTCTTTGTTTCAATAAACCCACCGGCGACGATTCTATAAAAATACACACCACTAGTGAACTTAGATCCATCGAACTGAACGTCATAACTGCCGGGTTGGCGTTGTCCGTCCAATAACGTAGCAACTTGTTGACCTAACATGTTATAGACATTCAGGATAATGCGTGATGCTTTTGGTAAATCGAAAGTAATTGTTGTTGTCGGATTGAACGGATTGGGATAATTTTGTGATAGTGAAAATATTGTTGGAATTTCACTTTTTCTTTCATTTACAACAGTAATCATTTCATTGAGCGGTCGCATCCATACACCTAAATCAGTACCAACAACAAGGTAGTCATCGCAAACAGCCATAGCATGTATTGAGGTGTTTGTTAATCCATCGCTAACCTCCTTCCAGTTTGTTCCGTTATCTGTCGAGATACAGACACCGTCGCCGGTCCCTGCAAAAAGATTGATACCCGAAATGGCAAAACAGTACACTAAACCGTAAGATAAACCTGTATTAACGGCACTCCAGATTTTTCCGCTGTTAGTCGATAGATAAATACCCAGGTTATACATCCCGGCAAATAGATTCGTGTCCTTGTAAATGAGAGACATTACAATCGCATCATCAGGAAGACCTTCATTTACTGCACTCCAACTTGTTCCGCCGTCTGTGGAACGATAAACTCCAAAGCTATAGGTCCCCGCAAAGAGATTCGTGCCGGAGGAGGCAATGGAATAGATAATATGTCTCGACAATCCTGCATCAATTTGAGTCCACTCAGATCCCTGGTTATTGTAACGAAAAAGGTAGCCGATCTCAAAACCAGGACCACTTTGGTGAGTTCCCGCAAGAAGATTCGTATCGGAGAGATCAAGTGCAGAAATCATATGGCCACTTAAACCGATGTTGGTCCAGTTTGCACCGTTATCAGTGGAAAGAAAAATGCCCCCACCATTGGATCCGGCATAAAGTTTCGTGTCGGAGACAATAAGTTTATTAATACGCCCATCTGATAATCCTGAATTATCTCCAGTCCAATCTGCACCGCTATTTGTGGAAAGGAAGATACCATTCCAGGTTCCCGCAAACATATTTGTATCCAAGCACGCAAGGGAAGAAACTGAGGCTTTTATTTCTAGTCCATTACTTATCCAACTCCAGCTCGTACCGTAGTTGGTTGAAAGATAGACGCCGCTACCGGTCCCGGCAAAAACATTCGTGTCAGAAACTGCAAGAGCATATATATTTTTGCTTCCCAAGCCGTTGTTGACTGCGCTCCAGGTTACGCCATTGTTGGTTGAACGAAAGACACCACCACTAACAAGAGTTCCAGCATAAAAAATGTTGCCAGCGATTAATACAGATCGAATTATACCGCTGGTTATGCCATTACCGGTCTCACTCCAACTTTGACCGCCATTAGTAGAGAGAAAGATCAGGTCCTCCATCCCAGCCACAGCTAGTATTTTCATCTCCGAAACAGCGAGATGATTAATATAAGTATTGGTCAATCCAGAATCGATCGGGCTCCAGGTCGTGCCGTCATTCGTCGAAAGGAAAACACCGTTACTCAATGTTCCTGTAAAAATATTCGTTCCGGAAACGGCAAGATCAGCAATACGATAGGCAGTCAAACCTACATTAATCCAGTTGTTACCATAGTCGGTAGAGATAAATACTCCGGTAGTAGCAGGATAATCATCCACAGATCCCGCAAAGAGATCCGTGCCAGAAACAGCGAGGGCATTGATCCACAGATCCGTCAATCCGGAATTGACTGCAGTCCAACTTACACCGTGATCGGTTGAACGAAAGACGCCGTTAGCAGTCCCGGCAAATAGACAGGTGTCCATACCGACAATATAAAAAACACCCGCAGATAATAAATCGTTACTAAGGGAGTTCCAGCTTATACCGTTATTGGTCGAAATAACGACAACACCATTACGCATAGCATAGAGATTACCATCGATAATAGCCAAACATTCGATACTTGGAGGACTGGAGTAAGGTCCATTGGTCGGTATCCATTGCGAAAAAGCGTGAGATGTATTCATCCACATTAAAGCGAGAAAAACAGCAAATCTAATAATGTGCCTCAACATCATTCACCTCCAGGTGCCTGAAAGTTTTTAAAAAGGAAATTCCTTAAAAATAATCTATAAGATTTTTTATGAATATCAATCAAGCTATCAATCAGAATTGTTTTCTTCCCGGATTCGATACTCCTCCTTTGTCAGCGTTAAACTATCGCTGATGGAGCGCTGATCACACAGAAAAAGCACAAGATTCACATAGATTGCTTATCTGTGTTTATCTGTTTAATCTGCGTTCTCTGTGTTCTTTTTTATGTTTTCTCATCTCCAGAAATTCCACCGGAGCTCCGTTTTCAACGATGAAAGCAACTCTTACCCCCTCTGAAGGACTATTGGGCTTTATGAGTATCTCTTTGCCGGCGATTGCTTCTTCAAGATCATCAACAACAAACGCAACATGCGGGACTGTCTTCACCAAATCGGGGAGTGGACAATCAGGATCGAACCGCATCCATTCAATCCCATAGGCACTATCTCTGTATCCCGAGGCGTAACATCTATATAATCTTCTTCAGGAAGAGTTTTGGTAGTTGGTATTCCTATATGATGATATCGCATTCCATACATACCTCTCTCCCCCAATTAATATTTATAGCTCAGAAGGACGTACTTCATACCCGTGTTTTTCGTCGCGAGATTCAGCATATATCTGTTACCGGCAATCCGCTCCACATTTGATTTTTCTTTGAGAAAATCTTCTGCAGTCGTTGGTAGAAACTGAGCCGCATCTGTTTTGAAATGCATTGGGAAAACTATCATTTTCGGCTTCAATTGAGCGACGATTGAATCAGCTTGAGAGAGTGTGACTGTGTACTTACCACCGACGGGTATCATAAGTACATCCGGCGTACCGATCTTTTTTACTTGCTCTGTACTAAGAACGGTCCCGATATCGCCTAAATGGACAACCTTGATCTCATCAAATTCAAAAACAAAAATAGCATTAGATACAGGACTAACTTTGGGATCGAAGTGGTTGCTAAGCACGTCGATAATCCGTACATCTTTTATCTTTTCATCGACAGGAACGAAAGAATGATGCAATTCATCCCCTGACTTACCCTGCATTCCATAGAGAACTCGCGGCTTACCTTTTGCGGCTTCCACGTAATTATGGTCGCGATGAAGGTGCGAAACAGTGACGATATCTGCCGTGAGATCTTCAGGTAAGGGATAGCCATCAAGTTTCATAGGATCCGTCAGAATTCGCGTACCCTGCGAGGTTGTCATCATGAAGCAGGCCTGTCCGTAGAAGGTAAATGTAACGTCATGCGATTTTTGTGCATCCAGCGGATAACCAACAGTGATCAACAATGCTAAAACTAATATGAGTGTGATGCAAAGTGGATACTTTTTCATATAACCTCCATGGTGATCTATTATTATCTTCACAAGGATAGCGAAAAATACGAAAGAATTAGTATCAATATCAATAGAACACGGAAAACACAGATGCTAAAGATTATGGGCCGTCCAAAAAGTAAAAAGGGTAATGTCATTCCCGAATGCTCCTATCGGCCCGCCCGAACGACCGATGTGATGGTACGGGCCCATTCGGGCGGGCGGGGAATCCAGAAATCCGGTTAAATCTCAGTCCTGGACTCCCTGCCTGCGTGCCCACTGCGGCAGGCAGGCCGATAAAAACGTTCGAGAGTGACAAGTAGGGTCTTTTTAGACAATCCCAATACAAATACTTTTTTATTGCGGATTCTATCCGCCGTTAGTCGAATCTGTAATTGTTTCCCTTACTTACGTGTAATTACAGTCGTGCAATGACCGCATTTCGTTGCCTGTATCGGTATAGTCATTTTACATTCCGGACATTCCTTCGTAGTCGGCGCTGCTGCGGGCACTTCTTCCTTCCTTCGCATTTTGTTCATCATCCGAATAACCATAAAGATGGCAAAAGCAACAATAATAAAATCTACCAATGAGTTGAGAAAGACACCATATCTCAGGAGAACAGCGGGTTGATCCCCGAGCGCTCCTTTTAAGGTCAATGCAAAACTGCCGAAGTCGAGCCCCCCGAGTAAAAGTCCGATAGGCGGCATAATAACATCATTTACAAGAGAGCTAACTATTTTTCCGAATGCAGCACCGATAATGATACCGACTGCCATATCAGCGACATTACCTTTTACGGCAAATTCCCGGAATTCTTTCATCATAGACATTGTCATACCTTTCATGTTTGTTTAATTAATAATGAATTAGCTACCTGTCGCTACTTTATGGATATGCACTATTATTCACTTCAGCCAGTTCAGGTAGATAGTAATAATGATAGCGTTCGTGAAATCGATAAAAAACGCACCAACCATGGGAACGACTAGGAAAGCTCTCGGGGCAGGTCCGAACTTATCCACGAGAGTTCTCATATTTGCCACGGCATTTGCCGTCGTCCCGAGAACAAATCCGATAAAACCGCTTGCCATAACTGCCGATTCGTAATCTCTCCACATTACTTTGAAGG
>CAYGXH010000130.1:0-7574 GCA_964353675.1 uncultured Chlorobiaceae bacterium | reverse complement strand
AAACGAGGGACAAAATTGAAACGGCAATTCCTCCGCGAAACCTTCTTACTTCGTATTCAGCTTTTTCTGTTCCTCAGAAGGTTTTTCTACCTCTTCCTGTATGTCACGCGCAGCTTTCCTGAATTCACGCAATCCTTTCCCGAGACCTTGTGCAAGTTCGGGTATTTTTTTTGCCCCGAAGAATATGAGAACAATTACGAGTATTAATATTATCTCGCCTGTGCCAAGGTTACCGAACATAGATTAACTCCTTTCTACCTTAGAAAATAACTTCCCGTATTCCAATGAATGAATATACTGAATGATTGACAGAAATATCTTTTGACCGTCGGCATGACCTAGTATGGGATCAGCGGCGCGCTCCGGATGCGGCATCATTCCCATGACATTTCCTTCTTTATTAACAATACCTGCGATGTTATCCAAAGAGCCGTTGGGATTTGCCTGCTCTGTAATTCTACCATCCGCTTCGCAATAGCGAAAGAGTATCTGCCCGTTTCTCTCCAGATCCTGAAGCGTGGTTTTGTCAACAAAGTAATTACCCTCGCCATGTGCGATAGGAATCTGAAGAATTTCCCCTTTACTGCATCCCGACGTGAAGCGCGTTTGGTTATTTTCAACGCGCAGATTGACGAATTTACAGACGAACGTCAGGCACTCGTTACGCAGTAAAGCGCCGGGAAGTAAGCCCGCTTCACAAAGAATTTGAAAACCGTTGCAAATACCCGCCACGATTCCGCCGTCTCTGGCGAACGCAATTACCTCTTTCATGATGGGAGAAACCCGCGCGATGGCACCGCACCGGAGATAATCGCCATATGAGAATCCGCCAGGCAGAATGACAACATCAACACCATCGACTGAAGTATCCTTGTGCCATAAAAACTTTACATCCTGACCGAGAACATGTCCGACCGCATAGTAAGCATCATGATCACAGTTCGATCCGGGAAATACGACAACGCCGAATTTAATTCTCGGCTGATTTCGATCGATTTCTGACTGTGATTTTTTAAAATCATTCATGGCGTGCTGTTTCAGTCCTTTATTTCCTCAATACTATAGTTAAAATCTTCCATAACGGGATTCGCGAGCAGTTTCTTACATGCTTCCTGTGTTGTCTTACGAGCTTCTTCGGCCGTTACTGTATCAATTACCATTTCAAGATACTTGCCCATTCGTATTTCCTGAATGGCTGAAAGACCTAGGCTCTCAAGTGCATGGTGAATGGCTTTCCCCTGCGGGTCAAGGATAGATTTTCGCAGTGTTATGAGAATCTTTGCTCTGTACATGTGTGAAGAGCCTTTCTAAATGTCTATACTCGTAATTTCCCTCCCTTTTTCCACAGCTTCCTTGTGGGAAGGATGAGCGGCATGGTGCATATATTGTACGATGTACCTTATTGGTCCGGTTGCAACAAAGAATACAAAAAACGCAAAGAGCGCTTCTCCCCTCGTCAATGCGATCGCTGTTATCCCGATAATACCGATAGTAAAACGCAAGGGGTGCTGTTTGATGCCGCGACGGGAAAACTTCGGTATAGTATCATACTTGATTGTGCTCACCATAAGCAGTGACAATATTACTAGCATCACCGGGAAAAGGAATTCAGCAAGGAGCGGCATCCTGTTTGTCTCGTCCACGAACTGAAGGACGAACGATGCCACCGTTACAGCCATGGCTGGAATAGGGAGACCCTTAAAGAAATCCTTGTCAAATCCGATAAGCTGGACGTTGAATCGTGCAAGCCGCAGCGCTCCGAAAATCATAGGCATTGCGCTGATCAGCATGCCCCACCCTTCCAGCGTCCTGAGGTGTACACTGTATGCGAGGAACGACGGTGCGGCTCCGAAGGAAACAACGTCTGAGAGCGAATCCAGCTCGACACCGAAGTCGCTCGACGACTTTGTGATACGAGCCATTATTCCATCGAGCATATCGAATATCGCCGCGAGGATGATAAACCACGCCGCGAGTACGTAATCGCCCTGTGATGTATGAATGATGGAACGGAAGCCGCTGAAAATATTGAGAATCGTAAATAAACTCGGTACAACTGCCCGTGTGATTCTCATGAGTTGGCTCCTTTATGAGTTGTTGATCGACGAGCTAGAATTGATTCACCGGCATGTACCCGATCGTTAAGCGCAACCGCAAGTTCAACGGTAATCGGCATGAGAACATCAACTCTCGAACCGAAGCGGATCATTCCGAATCGTCGACCGCGCTCAACACGCTGGCCGGGAGTTATTTCGGCTACGATACGCCGGGCAACAGTCCCTGCGATCTGCTTGAAGAGTAGTCTGAAACCGTTATCTTCGATGCCGATGTGCGTCCTCTCGTTTCGCTGGGATGATTTATCGTTAAATGCAACGAGGTATTCTCCCTTGATGTACCGGTAATGTCCTACAGTCCCGGACATCGGAATCCTGTTTACATGTACGTTTAGGGGTGACATGAAAATGCTCACCTGGATGGCGTTTTCGTGTAGGTATTCCTGTTCGAATAACTCTTTGATGAGGACAACTTTTCCATCAGCAGGAGAAAGAAGCGCACGTTCATCATCGGGTGGATTCCGGTCCGGATCCCGGAAAAAATTTAGAATGAATGCTGTGATGGAGAGCGGAATAATTAAAAGAATAAGGTTAATCAACCAACCGCCGCCGGCTAGTATGCCGATAATGATAATGATCAGCGAGAGCACAAGCGTCGCCCGAACAATACCTTTCCCGTATGGCGTTATCACGTATCGTGCTTTCCCTGCTATGCCTTAACCATTAATCTATCGGCTAATTCCATGAGGGCTTCTTGGGCGTTTTCCTGTCCGAGTGTGAAGCGATCGCGTTTATTCTTCGTGTCATGAGAGGCATCGAGAAAATGACAGGTGAGCGGTGACAGCTCCCCGCAAAGAAGCGCCTGACCTTTAAAACGACCGAACGTAAGGTTAACCTCAGAAAGGTTAAGGTTCCTCCGGTCACACAATCCACGCAGAACCGCATTAACTTTTGTTGCAATTCGGTTCATCTGTTTGAATTCTTCAGGCGTCGAAATTCCCAGTCCGTAAATATGGTACTCATTTACCCACGTGCTACCGCGGTTGTTCATCATGTAGTAGTGCTCGATAATTGGAAATTCGATATTCACACCTTCCCTGAGACCTATGCGCTTCGTAAGCTGCCCGTTTGCCGTGTTATATATCTTAAAGATGAGCGAAATTGGCTCTGCTTTCTTTATACTCATTTCGATTTCAGAAAGTTTCGAAACAAAGTGAGTGGGGATGTGGAAGCCGTGCAGGTACTCAAAGAGGTATGATGATATTGCATTTCGGAGGGCGCCCAATTTTTGCTGATTCTCTTTTCCCTCTTCATTTTCCGATTCAAATGTCAGGACAGTAAAATCAGTTTCTCCTGACGGAGAGTTTATCTGTCCATTTTGTCCGTTATTCAGTTCCTTCGTTCCATTATGTTCACCGTTACTCGTACTATCTCCACCAAGTATACTCGAATGTTGTTTCATATGTATCGTATATGATATCGGTTCTTGAATGAAATATACTAAAATGGAGCCTAAAGTCAAACTTTATGGGATGCTCGGATATGGAATGTATTACAGATATAAAGAGAATGAAACGCGGAACGAGATTAAAAAGTCTTAAACGCTGATACGCAGAGCGCTAAGAGGTTTAAGCCCTCTGCGCACCTTTGCGAACTCTGCGCCTTTGCGTTTAATGTTTTTTTATCGCAAAGACGCAAAGGACGCCGAGAAAACGCAGAGGCCTATTGAGCCAAGCTTTTATAATATCGGGAGTTTGATTAGCCAACCTGTAAAAGCATGGGGTTGTCCAAAAAGTAAAAAGGGTCAGTGTCATTCCTGAATGTTTTTATCAGGAATCCAGTGCTAGGTCCAAGCTCTGGATACCCCGATCGAACGGGCTCGTTCAAAATATCGGTCGCCAGCCCGACAACGTCGTTCGGGCGGGCCGCCAGAAACATGCGGGTATGACAAAAAAACAAACGGGTAAAATGTCGGAGGTTCGACCCGACAGTGTTCTAATGAACTTTAGCGTTGCTTTCCATAGACTTGGAGTGCATCCCACTACCCCCTTTGTGTTTCCCCCTTGTGAAGGGGGAAAGTTGCACCGTGACAATTCACCAGTTCAGCTCGGGGATAAAAAAAGTCTGCTAAGCATCTCCCCCTTTATAAGGGGAGATTATAGAGGGGGTCGGAATGCCAATTATCAACAATTGTAGAAATAGGCAACTCAGATGTACTCGTCCCAGCTCTTTACGCCCAGCTGCTGCGTGCTGTACTTGCGGATCGCTCTAATGTACCTTCGCGCAAACTCGACGTTTGTAATAAGGGTGATATTAAGGTCGACCGCTTTTCTTCTTACCAGGTAATCATACTCAAGCTGACTGGCGTCGTCATTCTTTGGAATGTTGATAACGACATCGATCTTTCTCTCCTGCAGGTGAGAAAGGACACCAGACACCTTCTCGTCGCGCGTCTCGTCGAGATGTACTGTCTGGATGCCCTGCTCTTGCAGGGTTTGCGACGTTTCCCCTGTTGTATAAATCTGAATCCCCATCGAATTAAGGATTTGTGCCTCTTCGATGAACGGGGTTTTGCCTTTAATCGTCCCGCCCGGAAGGAGAATAGTTTTTGGTGTCACGTTCACACCCGTTGATATGAGACTTTTAAGAAACGCTTCATCAAAATCATCTCCGAGGCATCCAACCTCCCCGGTTGAGGCCATTTCCACACCCAGTACCGGATCAGAGCCTTTAAGGCGTGTAAACGAGAACTGGGGCGCCTTCACTCCGACATAATCCAGCTCAAAGGCGGAACTACTGAATGCCGGGACAGATTCATTCAGAATCAGCTTTGTCGCGATGTCGATGAAATTGATCTTCAGAACCTTCGAAACAAACGGAAAGCTTCTCGACGCGCGGAGATTGCACTCAATTACCTTTACTTCGTTGTCCTTAGCAATAAATTGAATATTAAACGGTCCGGTAATCTGCAGGGCTTCTGCGATCTGCCGGGCAATAAGTTTAACACGCCGGATTGTCTCAAGGTATGTGCGCTGGGGCGGAAAAACAATCGTCGCATCACCTGAATGGACACCCGCATTCTCAACATGCTCAGAAATCGCGTAACAAAACAGACTACCGTCTTTTGCCACCGCATCGACTTCTATTTCACGTGCATCGGTAATGAACTTGCTGATGACGACGGGGTGTTCTCTGCTGATATCTGATGCCTTCTGCAAATATAACTCAAGCTCACTATTCGATAGCGCAATGCTCATCGCCGCCCCGCTCAGTACATAGCTTGGACGGATGAGTACAGGATAACCGGCACGCTCTGCAAACTCCTTCGCTTCGGACAGATTCGTCAGCTCCCGCCACTGCGGCTGATCAATTCCTAACTTATCGAGAATCTCGGAAAACTTATATCTGTTCTCCGCATTATCAATCTGCTCCGGAGAAGTCCCGAGTATTCTCACACCGGCACGGTGAAGTCTGATCGCCATGTTGTTCGGTATTTGTCCCCCCATCGACACGATTATACCGAGCGGATTCTCAATTTCATAAATATCCAGCACACGCTCAAATGTGAGCTCCTCGAAGTAGAGCTTACTGCAAATGTCATAGTCGGTGCTGACCGTCTCGGGATTGTAGTTGACCATGATTGTCCTATAACCTATACGGTTGAGCGTAAGCACCGTATTAACACAACACCAATCGAATTCAACCGACGAACCGATACGGTAGGTACCTGAACCGAGAACGAGGATTTGTTTATCCTCTCCGTGTCCGATATCGCTTTCCGTGCCGTTGTAGGTACAGTAAAGGTAGTTAGTTTTGGCAGGATACTCGGCGGCCATCGTGTCAATTTGTTTTACGTTGGGAGTAATCCCAAGAATCTTACGCTTGGTGCGGACCTCATTCTCTGTCGCACCGGTCATCATACCGACCTGGAGATCCGAAAATCCTCTCTGTTTAGCCGCGCGGAGTAATTCCTTTGGGAGTGAATCGAGTTTGTATTTCTCAACTTCTTTCGCAACATCAATAATATTTCTTAACTTATAAAGAAACCACCGATCAATTTTCGATAAATCATGAATTTGATCGATTGAATATCCCTCCTTCATTGCCTGTCCGACTGCGAAAATCCTACGGTCGGTTGGTTCCTGCAGTTCTTCCGGTAAATCATCAATATGCAGATTATTGCAGACGAATCCATTAAGTCCTACATCGAGCATGCGAATCGCCTTTTGCAGTACTTCTTCAAAGTTCCTGCCGAGCGCCATTACTTCTCCGACGGATTTCATTTCTGAGCCGAGGAGGGTGCTGACCTGGCTGAATTTTTGCAGATCCCAGCGGGGAAATTTCAACGCGACGTAATCGAGGGCAGGCTCAAAGCACGCCGACGTTTCGCGCGTGACTATGTTCTCCACCTCATTGAGAGCGTAGCCCAATGCAAGTTTTGTCGCGATGAACGCCAGTGGGTATCCTGTTGCTTTAGAGGCAAGCGCGGAACTCCTGCTCAGGCGGGCATTGACTTCAATTATCCGGTAGTCATCCGAATGAGGATCGAGAGCAAACTGGATGTTGCACTCGCCCACTATTCCAAGATGACGAATAAGTTTGATTCCAATGGAGCGCAATTTGAAATTTTCCGATGCCGAGAGAGTCTGAACGGGTGCAACAACTATGCTGTCGCCGGTATGGATTCCCATCGGATCGACGTTTTCCATGGAACAGACGGTGATGCAGTTGTCGTACATGTCGCGCACGATCTCATACTCGACTTCCTTCCAGCCGTGAAGCGATTCCTCAATAAGGATCTGGTTCGTGAAGGCAAACGCGCGCCGTGCTCTATCGACAAGCTCCTCCTCATTCCTGACAATTCCGGATCCCAATCCTCCGAGAGCATAAGCAATTCTACACATTACGGGGTAACCGATTTCACGGGCAGCGCTCACAGCCTCATCAACAGACGCGACGGTCTTACTGACCGGGACCGTCAGACCAACCGCAGTCACATTACGCTTGAAAAGTTCACGATCCTCAGTGTTAATGATTGATTCAACGGGAGTTCCGAGGACACAAACGCCGTTTCGTTCGAGAATCCCCTTTTTATACAGCTCCACGCCAACATTAAGCGCCGTCTGGCCGCCGAAACCGAGGAGCATCGCATCGGGTTTTTCCTTTTCGATGATCTTCTCTACAAATTCAACGTTGACGGGGAGAAAATAGACTTTGTCAGCAAGGTGATCCGATGTCTGGATGGTGGCGATGTTCGGATTGATAAGAATTGTAAAGATGGAATTTTCCTTCAGCGCTTTTATTGCCTGGCTACCCGAATAGTCGAATTCTCCCGCCTGTCCGATCTGTAAGGCTCCGGAGCCGAGTATCAGTACTTTTTTCGGTTTCCCTCTCCTTATCATTTCAACGCCCGTACAAACATATCGAATATGAATTCAGTATCGTCAGGTCCAGGGGATGCTTCCGGGTGGAACTGAGCTCCGAAGAATGGTTTTGAGATGTGAATTATCCCCTCATTCG
>CAYGXH010000129.1:0-7582 GCA_964353675.1 uncultured Chlorobiaceae bacterium | reverse complement strand
GGAGCGTCGTTTTGCCAACTCTCCGTGCGCCGTATATTATCAGTACCTTCCCTGGCCTGACAAGTTTGTCTATATTTAAAGCACGTATGATCATATGATCCTCTATCATAAATTTATGGAACATCACTCCACAAATTTACAATAAAATATATTAAGAAAAAAACATTGCGTGGCTTGGTGGATCAATGCTAACGAAAATGAAAATAGAAGAGTAATCCTCACGCAGCAACAAGCAGGCCATAGAAGCGAATATCCCTCTTATTCTCCGAAAACCTATTTAATATGCAACCGGAGTTTCATTTAATAGAAAATCGGCATTTTCACCTATTTTTTAAGACTTCTGACAGTCAAATCATTGAGAAAAGAGCATTCAAATGTACAACAGGTCATAATGTACATTACCTATCACAACTCCATTTCACAGAGTATATCATCCTCCGATTCAAATGTTGTGTTTAGAGAAAAAGTAATAACTTCGTTTTTCGATTGATTTGATAGGTGATTGGAATGAAAGTCATTATTGGACACGGCCCCTACAATGACTACAGAAAGATCCTAATCATTAAATGATGGTTAGGATCTTTATTTATATGGTTCTGTTTATGCGTTACTTTATCGTCACCCCGCTATGAGCCTACACTTTTATTGTTCTCACTCCCTATAATCAACATCAGTGTCGTCAGTATCGTTATAAACAGTTTTAAATCGATCGAACCGATTTCCAGAATAAAATGGCATTGATGGTAAGAGGATAGCTGTTATAACTCCTGATAAACTAGACTATCACGCAAATTTATTCGAGACTCAAGGGAAATATTTTAAAAACAGATTGTAAAACAATGCTCCTCTGCGCTGAACCTTTAAGCACATACGCCCCACTTTAATAAAACGGGTTCAGCTTGTCGTTTCCAATGGGAGGCGATTGGTTACGACATGGATGCGGAGCCCAGGCTCTGTAAAATTACTTCACGAACAACATCTTCTTCACTTGCGTGAAGGACTTGCCGGGATCGGTTACACTGATTGCTTCAAGTTGATAGAAATAGACTCCTGATGCATATGGTGAGGCGTCCCACGTCACTGACATAAATCCAGCCGGTTGTGCTTCATCCTTGAGTACAGAAACAACCTGACCAAGTGTGTTATAGACCTTCAATATAATTCTACTATCAGCCGGAAGTTGATATTTGATTATCGTCGTAGGATTAAAGGGCGATGGATACGCCTGTTCAAGTGCATATTCTTTGGGTATTTCTTGGACTCCTGAAACAATCTCACCTGGAGGAGGTGGTGGTTGTTCTGATATCTGCACAATACGAACCGAATGGGAATTGGCTAATGGTGGAAGTGTAGATAAGATCAATTTCCCGGACTCGTTCACCTTCACCCAATATCCTCTCCCTGGATAGATAGTATCAGTACTATAGTAACTCCCATTATATCCAATGAAATTACTCGTAGTGACTGTACCACCCTCACTCTGAATCATTGTAACCGGAAGAGGAGATGATATTGAACCGATCAGATTCCACCCGGGGATCACACTGATGCTGTCAAGCATAACAGGATCCCCTTCTATCAGTACGGTTTGAGGGGTGGAAAATTTCAACCAGTAACCGGTACCGCTCTTCAGTGTGTCCTCCTGTTCGTACGAACCCGAATATTTGAACGCGAACGAGGATGAGGCGGGGAAGAGCGCTGTCTTCAGCGGATTGTATGATCTCCGCGGGATCGAAACCATATTCCAGCCACCGCGGTAGTCAACTAAAGAAACGGCGGGAGGGAGGGTCTCTGACTGATCCCGATAGATCCTCACGTCATCGATATACGCGCCTTCAACAACATCGGAACCGTCGCTCACAAAACGGTAACGCACCTGCACCGACGATCCCATCGCGTAATGTGAGAGGTTATAGGTGTACTCAAGCCATCGGTTGCCGGTGGTGAGCATCCCGAGCGCGCCTCCGCTTCCGATAAAATCAAGCGTGGTCCATCCCGAACCGTCATTCACTTCGACGTACAGACCGTCTGTCCCGTAGTTCGGGAACGTGTACCAGCACCAGAATGAAAGTCTGGCGTTCTGATCGATAGTGACCGGAACTGAAATTAACATACCTGCCATATCATTGCTGTAGAGACGCTGGTTCTCGTCGCCGCAATACCAGCTTGTTGCTCCGGAATGATACCGGTAAGAACTCATATGCCACAGGTCCGTCGTGCCGGAATGCGTCCAGTTACTTCCACCGTTTTCGATGTCATCAGATAAACCAAATATACCGACGGAAATGAAGAATGTATCGGTATATACAAAACCTCCCTGCGTGGACAGATGCATGTCAATTCGCGGAAAGGCCGGGACGGTGCAATCCGGTGTGACGGCGACCCTGGTTGTTGCGCTATTCTTTGAACCGGGAGGCAGATTGCCGAACATCACGACAGAATCGATGACCTCCACAGAAGGATCATCAGACCGGATAAGCGCCGAAGTGTTGTGAGCAGTTCCGTAGCCTTTATTGTCCAGGATTATTCTTACGCTAAGTGTTTCCCCCGGTTCCGCATATCCGTTGCCGTTCCCGAAAACGGAATCGGAGACCTGACTTCCGTAATAAGAGAGAAGAGAAATCGCGCCCGTCAAACTGATTTGATCGGTCCACAAATTCCCCAGCGAGTCGGAGATCCTCACATTCAAATAAATCACATCGCCGTTGCAGATTGCGGTATCGGCAAGAAATGAAAATGCATGCGGGATGAAGAGAGATTCTCCGGGGGCCATCGTGCCGGCTAATACCGTACTGTCGATGAGCGTTATTCTTCCGGCGGTGTTCACAAGGAGAATGTTGATTCTTTTCGCGGTGTCACTTCCAAAATTTTTCACCGTGAGGGCCATTGTTACTGGATCGCCCGGTGACACAAATCCCGCAGGAGAACCATTTGTCGTGTATGAAGAAATGCACGCGTAAGGTCCGGTGGCTGTCAATGTGATAGTGGTCTCGGCGGGAAAATAATTGTGCTTGGTGACGGTCAGATAGAGTGGTGTAGAAGGCGAGATCGTTGTGATCTCAAGGTTCACCCGTCCGTCCGTTCCCGTCAGTCCTGTCGCGTACGCGACGGAGTCAGCCATTAAACAGACGAGCGCTCCTTCGATGCTGTTGCCGCCATCCGTGACGGTGACCGGACAAAGTGTTGTCCCGACCGGCAAGTTCGGCGGGCAGGTCAGGGTCAATGTGCGCGGTGCGTCTGTCCAGATCGGCATTTCCGGTTCACCGAGTAAGTTTATCTCATATTCGCACCAGCGGTAAACGTTCTCCTCCTGTGCGAGCGGTACAAAGACGCCTTTCTCGGCCGCGAGCGTGTTGCCGATGTGGTAGATATCGTCCGTGAATAATTTTTTGTAGAATTGCTGATCGAACCGGTCCGAGTATCCGAAGAGCGGATTCCCGGGACTTCCCCAACCGTAGCGGGAATTTCCTATGAACGCGACCCCTCCGCCGTTGGGATTCCTTATGAAGTGCTCTGCGATGCAGTCATAATCGAACGCGCCGGGCCAGCAGCCGATAGAGTAGAGAATAGAGTACCGGGGGCCGTTCGTCAGCGCATCCATATCGGCGATCCCGAGAGCGCCCTCGCCAACGCTGAGGACGGAATACCATGCGTGGCCGTCGTGGTTAATGAGATTCTGTCCGGCGTTCATCGCGGGAATCACCGTTGCGGGGCTCTCGTTGCCAAGATCCTGATATAATTTTGTGATCGGATCGAAACGGGGCGGGACGTACAAACTGTCGATGTAATTCTTACCGAGCCCTGAGTTCGTGTACGGACTTGACCAGAGCACCATTCCGAGGAAGAGTGCCTTGTTCTCGTAATCCGTCGGAGGATTTTTCTCATAGGTCAGGATCTTATTGACGAACACGGTTGCCTGGTCGGCGTTCTCGACCGGTGCTCTTCCGACATAAACGTCAGGATACATGTCGACGCTGTCGGTGATCTCACCATAGATGCTGTTTCCGTTCGCGTTCCAGTTACCGTCAAGATCGGAATAATAAAGATCACAGGGGATATTATTGTCGGATGGTGATCCGTACTGACAATCCATCGCGTACGCGTAGCGCGCGGGGACAATACTGACGTCGCCGCCAAGCAGAACCCAGAGAGTTCCCCATGTCTCGTGCGCATCCCTGATGAAATCTCTGATTCTCTCCTGATTGTCCGTGCCGGAATAGTTCGCGTAGATCCAATCTGTCGTAACGATCTTCGCGGACAATCCTTTCTTCAGTTTCCAGTCCCGCAGAGGTTGGAAACTGCTGGCCAACGCGTCGCTGGTGATCAGGACGTATTCGTGGTCTTCGATGGGGAGAGAAGATACGCTCTGGATCCGCCGCACGGGGGATCGTGATAACGAAACCGGATTCTGCACCATTCCATTCACAGACTTTTGTTGAAGAAAAGATGCGTGCGCGGATTCTTTAAAGGGAAGCTGTTGTCTCTGAACATCTTTATATATGATCTCCACTTCGATTTCCGAATGGAAGATCAGGAGTTTTTTTGATGGGACATATTGAACGGGATAGACGATGAGCGCTCCGATATTATATCCGGCAAAGAAACCCTGTGGTGCCGGTTTGACGATCTCTTTCGGATAAGGATTCGATGAGGAGTAGATACCTTGATCCTGTCTGATGAACCGAACGGTTGGATCGGAAAAAACTTGCGGACGCTGGGAAGGGTAAAGATCGTACCTGCCGGCAAGCGTGTCACTCGTGAGGTGAACGATCGTGACGCTGGCGATGTCCTTACCCGGGGGCAGGGCGAGATGGATCACTCCTTCTGGTAATTGCGGCGCGGCGGTTCCCCGCGAAATGTTGAAATCACCGTAGCGGACGATATCGTAACCGGACTCCTTACTTAATTGGAGTTTCACTTTTTCGAAAACAAGCTTCTGTTTGCTCTCTTCAGCCTGCACGGGTATAGTGAACAGTGAAAGGAGTGAAACGAGGGGTATAATCAGACGAGTCCGGATCATTTTCTTTCCTCAGAATAGTTCAAATGATGCATGAAAGATGGTTTTCTATGGATCGAACAGAACCACCCTCCATACAGGGTGGAGACGATGATATATTAAGGTAAAAAATCTCCGATGAATTATCAATATCGGCGCTCACATCGATATCCTATTCAACGTACTATTTGACAGGTATGATTTTTCAAGTCATGAAATTAACCCAGTATATTCTCCGTAATCAGGGCGAGCTCTGATTTAATCTAGCTCCATCTCACAGAGTATATCATCTTCCGATTCAAACACAGAGTATGTCGAATTTTTAATAACATTGTTTTTCGTTTGATTTGAAAGTTCCTGAGAATGAAAGTCATTACAAGATCCTGTCCCCCGCCTGCCTCCCACTCCGCGCGACTTCCGCCTACGTTTCACTTCGGCGGATAAATCGGCGGGTAGACCGCTACAATGACTACAGAAAGATCCTAATCGTCAAATGATGGTTAGGATTTTTCGTTATAGAGTTCTGTTAATCCGTTACTTTTTCGTCATTCCGCTATGGACCTACACGGTGTACGATTTTCATTCGATGGTGAGGATTTTTATAGATTTTGGTTTGCTAGTGGTTGATGGGTAAGCGGTGAGCCGCCAACTATAGGGGGCGCCTATACCTTCACGTTAAATTAGAGCATGGATATAGCCATTGTTATAGCTCGTTAATTATTATTTCTTTATTCTCTTGTCATATTTTAAAAACCAATCATATAATTCTTGATTTAGATAAACTAACCAGTGAATCCAATGTCCAACATCAGGTTCGATCGTAAATTTCAAGTCCTTGTTCTTCCCTTCTAGCTTTTTTATAATTCTTTCTGTTTCTTCAAATGGAACTACATCATCAATCTTTCCATGAAATGCCCAAATTGGAATATCTTTCAGATTATCAATATTATTGTCTATGTAGTCAATATCACTTGAGTTACCACAAATAGGTGCAATAGCCGCAAACTTTTCAGGATATTTAATTGCAAGATACCACGTCCCTGATCCTCCCATACTCACTCCAGTTAAGTAAACTCTATTTGTATCAACTCTATATTTTGAGGTAATTTCTTTATAAAAATTCTCAAACCAATTATCAGTTGACCACTCAATGAGTTTTGGACAAAGCGGTGCTGCTATTATAAATGGGAATTCTCTACCTCTATAAATCTGATCAGGTATACCATAAGCATATAATTTGTTTAAATCAGTCCCCCGTATTGAACCACCATGCAAATAAATAATTAGAGGCCATGTTTTCAAGGTATCTGTTCCATATTCTTTTGGCTTATATAACAAATACTTATAATTAGTATCGATTGGATTTGTTTTTAGACCATTTTCAAGATTAAAATCATATAATAATTGACCTTCCTCTGACCACCCTTTAAAATTACCATGATCGATACCTCTTGTGTTTCCTTCTTTATTCCCTTTTATCGAATTAAATCTTGTACTTATCTGACCATTGGAATAAAATTCTTCACAAATTCCGTTCTTTTTACCGTCAATATAATTATAACGAGATTCTGGCAATCCATTCTTATACCAAGTCTGATAAAGACCTTGTTTTGTGTTAGTTTTATAATTGCACCAATAATTTTCCTTGATATTTTTGTCAAACTTGCTATAGTTACCTTGCATCTGAATCTGTCCATTTTCAAAATAATCCCTTACATGATAGATGTTTGAATCTTTATCAAATTCTATAATTCTTTTGTAGATTATTGTATCATATTTTGAAACTGGATAGCGTAGATAAAAAGTATCAATCCCCTGCGATTGTATATATCCAGAAAACAAAAAAAGTGCTATGATAATAGTAGAGTGTCTCATTTTTTAATGGGCTATAACATCCATAATAACGCCACAGGGTGGTATTATATTATTTATTTCCTGTGGTTTATACCTGATTTTAATAGTTTCTTTAATATATAGATAATTCCCTATTTAAAATCAACGCTACAATCACTACAGAAGAATCCTAATCATCAAATTGACATACCCCCCGAAAAGGGGTCCAAAAATAAGTCAGTATATTGTTATCATAAACATTGAAACAAATATCGAATTAGCATCATACCTACAATACAAAATTGATTATCTTTATCGAAATCGATAATTAAATTGTATCGCATAAGTAAACAAAAATATTGCAAATAAAGTGTAACCGTTACCATTGCTGATAAATCCTTGTCAGCATATGAGTTGCATGGTTACACTTTGGTTACGGTTACACCGTGGTCATTTCGAATACGCGGATCAAGTTCGCAACATCAAAAGTTCCAACCCCCGTTTTTATGACTACAGAAAGATCCTAATTATCAAATGATGGTTAGGATTTTTCTTTATAAGGTTCTGCTCATGTCTTACTTTATCGTCACCCCGCTATGAACCTGCAGATGTTTTATTCTCACTCGTACCCAAACGACAAAATTGAGCAACGGTAATATCGTTAAAGCTTAATACTAATACGCCAGGGAGATCATTCCTTATATTTTAAACTTGAAATGGGGAGCAGTCCAACGCATAAAGGGCCCCGCAAGA
>CAYGXH010000128.1:4627-7605 GCA_964353675.1 uncultured Chlorobiaceae bacterium | reverse complement strand
GCGCAGGCCGCGATCAGAATGTTCAATGCAATTTCGTTCGGAGTCTTCTGTCTGCTGGCGCCCTCTACGAGTTTGATAATTCTATCGAGGAATGTGTCCCCGGGATCTGAACTTACCCGAACAAGAATCCGGTCGCTCAACACTCTTGTTCCGCCTGTGACCGCATTTCTGTCTCCGCCGCTTTCACGTATCACCGGCGCGGATTCACCCGTTATAGCAGATTCATCAACGCTTGCGATCCCTTCGATAACAATACCATCAGCAGGAATGATATCTCCTGCCTCACAAATAACAATTTCACCCTTTTTCAGCTCCGAAGCATGAACAGAAGTAATACCACCGTTGGATTTCACTCGCGCGATAATCTGACTCCGTTGCTTCCGTAGCGCATTCGCCTGAGCTTTCCCACGGCCCTCTGCAATCGCCTCTGCGAAGTTTGCAAAGAACACTGTGAACCAAAGCCATAAAGTTATTTGCAGGTTAAATGCATAAGGTTCTCCACGTGCCATATCATACAAAACACTCCAGGTGCAAAGAGCTGCACCGGCCGCTACTACGAATATTACCGGATTACGCATCAATAGCCGCGGATTGAATTTTTTTAAGGCATCTTTCAATGCGGCTTGAATGATCTTTCCATCAAATATTTTTGTATGATAAAAATTTGCAGACATAATGAAATAATTATTATTAAAACGATATGCCCTGGATCATAAGCAGATGCTCAAGAATCGGTCCTAATGAAAGCGCAGGAAAGAACGTCAATGCCCCGATGATGAGAATAACTGCCATTAAGAGAAATCCGAACAAAGGTGTATCCGTATGGAATGTACCCATAGACGGAGGCGTAATATTTTTTTTCGCAAGACTGCCCGCAATCGCAAGGATCGGAATAATTACCGCAAATCTTCCCGCGAGCATTCCGATACCCAATAAATAATTATAAAACTGGGTATTGGTATTCAGTCCGGCGAACGCGGAACCGTTATTACCAGCGGCTGAACTAAAAGCATAGAGAATCTGACTTAAACCGTGCGGACCGTGATTGCTCACGCTGGAAAGTCCTGCATCTGTAACCGCAGCTATAGCAGAAAAAATTAAAATTACTCCGCTTGGTGCGATTACAGCCAGGGCTGACATCTTGATTTCGAATGCCTCAATTTTTTTCCCTAGATACTCGGGGGTTCGGCCAACCATCAATCCAGCAATAAACACGGTCAGGATAACGAAAATAATCATGCCATACATTCCGGCTCCAACACCGCCAAAAATTATTTCACCAAGCATCATGTTTAACATCGCGACGGCGCCCGAAAGCGGCGAGAAACTGTCATGCATTGCACTGACCGATCCGTTGGAAGCGGCGGTCGTTATTACAGACCACAAAATGCTGTTCGAAACACCAAACCGTGTTTCCTTCCCTTCCATTGATCCTGTCGCTTGCGTAACGGGATTATAATAATATTCGGATATAAGAGAGATAGTCAGCATGAATAATAAAAAAATCATCATACAACTCCAGAGTATCCAGCCATGCCGCTTTGATTTTATCAATACTCCGTATGCGTAAACAAGAGCGGAAGGAATGAGTAAAATTGAAAGCATCTCGAGAAAATTTGTAAGCGGAGTCGGATTCTCGAAAGGGAATGCAGAATTTGTTCCGAAAAATCCGCCGCCATTTGTTCCTAATTGTTTGATTGCTATCTGCGAGGCAGTCGGTCCCTGAGGAATGATTTGTGTTCCGCCTTCAATCGTATTTACTGCTGTATAAGCAGAAAAGTTTTGCACAACACCTTCACAAACTAAAACAATGGACAGTATTATGCTGAGGGGGAGAAGAATATAGAGGATTGATCGTGTGATATCTGTCCAGAAATTTCCAATTTCAGGTGATTTTTTATGCACCAAACCGCGGACAAGAGCGATCATCACGGCAATACCTGTGGCAGCGCTGACAAAGTTCTGCACTGTCAGTCCGATCATCTGCACAAAGTAACTGAGTGTGGATTCTCCGGAGTATGACTGCCAATTGGTGTTGGTCATGAAACTTACCGCAGTGTTAAATGCCAAATCGAAGGAGATATTTGAAAGGTGCTGAGGATTAAGGGGAAGTGACTGTTGAACAAGCTGTAAAAGAAAAAGACCAAGAAAACCGAGAAAATTAAAGATAAGCAGGTGCGACAGGTACTGCTTCCAATTCATCGTTGTTTGTGTGTCTACTCCTGAAAACCGGTAAACAATTCGTTCGAGGTTGCACATCAGAGGAGTAAGCATTGTCCTCTGTCCGTTGAACACACGTGCGAAGAAACTGCCAAGCAAAGGCGTTAACATCGTGAGCACGAGAATATAAACCGCGATTTGTACGAAGTCTAATGTTGTAAACATGGGACCTAAAACTTTTCGGGTTTAATAAGTGTATAGATAAGATATACAAGGAGGAGTACCGCACCCACTAATCCAATAACCATCTTCTGCCTTTCTGTTTATTGTACAGTATTAATGATATACAACTTTACAGAGGCAAGCAATGAAGAATAAATTAAAAGATGAGGTAAGAGTATAAAAAAGTTATAAAGATGTTGGAAAAGTACTCAAACTCACAGATTATTATGTTGCTAAATCATTTCCATCTGAGTAATCATCACCAATAAGCGGTATCAGCGGTATCAGCGGTATCAGCAGTCATCAGCGGCGTCAGTGGTCATCAGCGGTATCAGCAGTCATCAGCGGTATCAGCATCAGCGGTATCAGCAGTATCAGCAGTCATCAGCGGTATCAGCAGTCATCAGCGGTATCATCGGTATCAGCGGTCATCATCGGTATCAGCAGTCATCATCGGTATCAGCAGTCATCATCGGTATCAGCGGTCATCATCGGTATCAGCAATCATCAGCGGTATCAGCGGTCATCATCGGTATCAGCGGTCATCAGCGGTATCAGCAGTCATCATCGGTATCAGCGGTCATCAGCGGTATCAG
>CAYGXH010000128.1:0-4527 GCA_964353675.1 uncultured Chlorobiaceae bacterium | reverse complement strand
TCAGCGGTATCAGCAGTCATCAGCGGTATCAGCAGTCATCATCGGTATCAGCGGTATCAGCGGTCCATGTTTCCGATAAGCGCATCCCCGAATTCTGAGCATTTCACCTCTCTGGCGCCTTCCATCAGCCGGGCAAAGTCGTAAGTAACGACCTTCGATTTGATCGTTTCATTCAATCCCCTTATGATAAGGTCTGCGGCTTCCCCCCAGCCGATGTACCTCAGCATCATCTCGCCGCTGAGAATCAGAGAACCGGGATTTACTCTGTCAAGATTTGCATATTTCGGTGCAGTGCCATGGGTCGCTTCAAAAACCGCATGGCCCGTGACATAATTGATATTGCCGCCTGGTGCGATTCCGATACCGCCTATCTGTGCGGCGAGAGCATCGCTGATGTAATCCCCATTGAGATTGGGTGTGGCAAGAACATCAAATTCAACAGGACGCGTCAGAACCTGCTGTAGTGCAATATCTGCTATTGCGTCTTTAATAAGAACTTTTCCGTTTGCAAGCGCTTCCTTCTGTTCGGAATTCGCCGCATCCTCGCCCTTTTCTTTCTTTGTCCTTTCCCATTTCATCCACGTATAAACTGCGCTTCCGAATTCTCTTTCCGCTAAATCATATCCCCAGTCGCGGAATGCACCCTCCGTGAATTTCATGATATTGCCTTTGTGTATGAAGGTTACCGACTTGCGCTTGTTTGTCACGGCATATTGTATTGCGGCGCGTATGAGCCGTTCAGAACCTTGCTGCGACATAGGTTTGAATCCTACACTTACTTTCACGTCGTTTTCTGTACCGGCTCTCCCAGCGGCGCTGTTCCATTCTTCAACACTCGCTTTGGTTGCGAACCGGATTTTCTTAAACAACGGAGGGAATTCAGTCTCAAGAAACTTGAGAATCTTTCTTACGTCATCAGAACCTGCCGGAAATTCGATACCAGCGTATATATCTTCGGTGTTCTCGCGGAAAATTATCATATCAACAAGTTCCGGTCTTTTCACCGGTGATGGCACGCCCTGGAAGTATTGAACTGGTCTTAAACAAACATAAAGATCTAACAGCTGACGAAGCGCCACATTGAGGGAACGAATGCCTCCACCGATCGGGGTAGTCAGAGGACCTTTGATTCCGACAAGGTATTCACGGAAGGCTTGAACGGTCTCATCCGGCAGCCAATTGTTGAACAAACGGTATGATTTCTCACCGGCATAAACTTCAATCCATGCGATTTTTCTTTTTCCTTGGTATGCCTTTTCAACTGCGGCATCGATCACTCGCTGAGATGCCCGCCAGATATCCGGACCGGTACCGTCACCTTCGATGAATGGAATTATTGGGTGCTCCGGCACCATCAGCTTGCCGCCAGAGGTAGTAATTTTTTTCCCGTTGTGAGGTATATTCAGCATTCCCATAATTCTTCTTCGTCAGTGGTTTTTTCAGTTTTAATTATACGTGTCGCGATCTTCTCTCAACTTCGGGCATGATTCAGAGCGCCGCCTGCAATCATTATTGCTTTTTGTCGTTCTGTAAAGTTATAAATGACGCCGAACTTGACACCCTTGGTTTTATTGGTCACTGTAAGCGATTCACCCTTTTCAATTATCTCCCGGACATTCGGCATTTCTAGCTCATCGCCCTGTGCTATGTTTAAATAGTCGTTTGGATCAGCGAATGTTAAAGGCATGATGCCGAAATTAATTAGATTCGCAAGATGAATCCGTGCAAATGATTTCACGATAACGGCTTTGATACCGAGGAATCGTGGAGCGAGAGCCGCATGCTCACGGCTTGAACCCTGTCCATAGTTTTCGCCGCCAATAACAATGCCACCGCCCCACTCTTTAGCGCGTTTTGGAAATTCAGGATCGATCCGACTGAACGTAAACTCGCTGATTGCCGGAATATTGGAGCGAAGCGGGAGCACTTTTGCCCCGGCAGGCATGATATGATCTGTCGTAATGTTATCGGAAACTTTAAGAAGGACTTTACCGCTGATGGTAGATGACATGGGATCGAATTTTGGCAGAGGTTTAATGTTTGGTCCGCGAACGATCTCGATCTCCTTTGCCTTTTTCGGCGGTGGAATGATCATCTCATCGTTAATAATGTATCGCTTCGGTTCGGTGATCCGGGGTGGTCTCATTTTCAGACTTCGCGGATCGGTGATCACGCCGGTAAGGGCACATGCAGTGCACACCTCCGGACTTGCTAAAAATACTTTCGCGTCCACCGTACCCGAGCGTCCCTCAAAATTGCGGTTGAAACTTCTGATCGACACCGCGCCCGACGGCGGAGCTTGTCCCATCCCGATGCACGGTCCGCAAGCCGATTCCAGGATCCTCGCACCTGACGCGATTATATCTGCCAGGATTTTTTCACGCGCTATCATCTCAAAAACCTGCTTTGAACCGGGCGTTAGTGTAAATGAAACGTTAGCGGCAACTGTTTTACCCTTCAACATCGCAGCGGCAATGGCAAGATCATGGAAGGATGAATTTGTACAACTACCGATACATACCTGCGCTACCGGAATTCCCTCAATATCCCGAACTCTGACGCTATTGTCCGGGCTATGAGGTTGCGCGATGAGCGGCTCAAGCTCATCGAGGTCGAGTTCGAATAAATCATCATATTCTGCCGCATAATCGGCTTTGAGCTCTCTCCAAACTTTTGCACGTCCCTGAGCTTTGAGATAACGCAATGCGGCATCATCGCTCGGGAAGATAGAAGTTGTGGCGCCAATCTCTGCCCCCATGTTGGTAATCGTGAACCGATCATGGACAGAGAGTGATTTTACTCCCGGACCGAAATATTCGATGATCTTTCCGATGCCGCCTTTCACTGTGAGTCGTTGTAGCATTTCGAGGATGACATCTTTTCCACTCACCCACGGCTGTTTCCTGCCTGTGAGTTTTACACCGAGAATCCTGGGCATCGACATATAAAATGGCTGCCCCGCCATCGCAATCGCTACGTCGAGACCACCAGCGCCGATTGCGAGCATACCCAGACCGCCGCTTGTGGGTGTATGACTGTCGGCACCGATGAGCGTCTGTCCGGGCACGGCGAAACGCTCCCGGTGTACCTGATGGCATATACCATTACCGGGCCGACTGAAGTATATACCATATTTAGCCGCGACACTCTGCAGGTAGCGGTGATCATCCGCGTTCATGAAGTCCGTCTGGAGCATGTTATGGTCAACATAACTTACGGAGACTTTCGTCCTTACTTTTGGTAGCCCCATTGCTTCAAACTGCAGGTATGCCATCGTTCCAGTCGCATCCTGTGTGAGAGTTTGGTCAATTTTGAGAGCGATCTCTCTGCCGGGGATCATCTCACCCGATGCGAGATGCTTCTTAATAATTTTCTGTGTAAGATTGAGTGCCATTTCTGCGCATCCATTTTTAGAATTGAGTGTAGTACACTGAAGTTATATTCTAGGGAATTTTTTGTGAAACATCAAAATCCGTAAAAGATGTGTAGTGGTTACTTTTTTATCACTTCCTTCTGGATCCATTCGGTTGTCACCGACTTTGGCCGGAGAATAGGATATCCCATTGCGCGGGAGATTACACCTTGCGTGCATACGCCGAGCGCTCGCGAGACGGCAAAGAGGACTGTGTAGTAATCAAATTCATGCACGCCGAAGTGATAAAGGAGAGCGCCGGATATTGCATCGACGTTTGGCCAGGGATCCTTAACTTTCCCGAGTTCAGCCAATACTTTGGGGACGATGTCGTATGTTTTTTTAACGATTTGAAAGATTTGGTCATTTGGACAAACGCGGCTTCCAAATGCGTATATTGCATCAAACCGCGGATCCGTGATTCGCAGTACTGCATGGCCATAACCCGGAATTACATGCCCTGCGTTCAATGTCTCCCATGCAAACTGGCGCAGTTGTTCATCTGTGGGAACGCCGTTATATTTTTTCTGCACCATCAGAATCCATTTGAGAACTTCCTGGTTTGCGAGTCCGTGAAGAGGTCCTGAAAGAGCGTTGAGACCGGCAGATAATGCGAAGTAGAGATCCGAAAGTGTTGAAGAAACCGTATGGGAAGTTAATGCGCTTGCATTTCCGCCTTCATGATCGGAGTGAAGTGTGAAGAAAAGCCGCATCAGATTAGCGAATTCACCTGATGGATCGGGAATACCCATCATATGGGTATAGTTCCCTCCCCAATCGAGATCTGGCCTGGAGGGAATGCGATCACCCTTGTTGAAACGCATTCTGTATATGCCTGCTGAAATTGCTGGGATACGTGCCATGATGTTCAAGGCATCTTCTAAATTAGCTTTCCAGTATTCTTCCTTTTTGATGCCGGCATTATATTCTTCCTTAAAAATCGATTCTTTCTGCATGACAAGAATCGCAGTACTCAGCATCGTCATAGGATGAGAATCCTTCGGCATTGATTTCAGAACGTCCCAGACGTACCCGGGCACATCGGCCCTTGCCTCTAGATCCTTTTGAAATTCTTTGAGTGTTTTTTGATCTGGGAGTTCGCCGGTGAGAAGAAG
>CAYGXH010000127.1:0-7617 GCA_964353675.1 uncultured Chlorobiaceae bacterium | reverse complement strand
ATCATCCAGTGTAAGTTTTCCCTGTTCCGCAAGTTTAGCAATGGCTATTCTTGTAAAGAATTTATTAATAGAACCCAGGTTATATTTTGTGTCGTTTTTGTTAGGAGTGGAGAAACGTTTATCGGCGTAACCATACGCCTTCATGAAGATGATCGATGTATCACGTGCCACAAGAACGGTGCCTGAAAATTTATCTGCTTTCTCCTGTGCCGTCAGGAACTTTTCCAGTTCGGCTGTAATTTCATCCTGCATCATCGGAGGGCCAATTTCATCAGGTACTGCTTCGGCTTCCTCTACTTGGAGGGCGGAGAATTTATGTGGTGGTTTTGGATCAAATTGGAAATTGAAGGCCAACCTCTCACCACTGGCGGTTTTTACGAAGAGTTGTATTTCAGTATCTGTAGTGCTGATGATCTGTTGTACTTTGACAGTACGTACATCATTCCGGAACATCTTTGTTCTCTGCAGACGTGCTTCGGCCGATGCCATAGCAAGTCCTTCCTCTGAAACATTTGATTTGTAGAAATTCAGTAAAAGCTCATCACTTCCGCTGTTGAACGCTTCAAAAAAAGATTGAACAGCTTTTCCCTGTGACGTTTCAGGAAATATGAGTTCCTGCCCGTACATCAATCCAAAGAATAATGTGGTTAATACAAAAGTTTTAATCAGCATTCTCATTTAAATATTCCTTCTGATATACATTGTTATCACGTAATTGATTATATATGGAATTAGACACATCCTCTAATGGTCCGGTTTACCATGCGGCAGGAATATAACGAAAAAAGAGGGTATCTTTCAATAGTTGACTAATTAAATTAAGTGGGCGGGAGAAAAAATTAAACGCTTTATTTCTTCACGATTTCAACAAGAGCTTCCAGCGCTTGAGGATCTTCGGAGTTGCCAAGCCAAAATATTGCATCCTTTCGGATTTTGGAATTCGGGTGGTTCTTCGCGATTTTAATCAACGCCGGAATTGCGTCGTTGTTATCACTTTGCGTTAATGCAAAAAGAGCATTTCTCTGGACCTCCGTATCGTCATCAGTATAGGCAATCTCTTCAAGAATTATTTCTGCTTTAGTCGAGGCTTTTTGACCGAGCCAGAAAATTGCTTTTGAGCGGACATCCCCATCGTTGGCACTTCGCGCCAATGCAATAAGTGTGTCAGTTGCGCTTTCAATTGTCATCTGACTTATGGCAAATACGGCGTGTTCCCGAACCTGTACCGTTGCTTCTGTTGAAATAGTCTCTTTGAGAACCTCAAGTGCAGCCGCGGTGTTCTGTTGACCGAGCCAGAAAACCGCGTTTTCACGTAAAGCAGTCTCTTTGCCGTTTCTTATTATGTCGGTGAGAAAATCACATCCCTCTTTTACTGGTGTGTGAAGTCCGACTGCCGTAACAACAGCTCTGCGTGTGTCGATTGTGGGGCATGAGTGCAATAAGGTTTTCAGGAAGGCGATACTCTCAGAATCTTTCACCTGCCCGATCCAGATCAGCGGATCACCATCGAGATCAACATGGAGTGATAGGTTGCTGATGACGATATTCTTTACTTTATTTTCAACCTCACGTCCGTAGTGAATGCAAATACCAATATCCTTCATAACGGAGGTATTATCTTCTCCGCCTACCATCTCTTGATTAATATAGCTATCTGTCGGAATTGTAATGCCGGTAATTAGTTCGGAGAGCGATGGTCTGTTGTCTTGCATATTGGAAGAGTGGGAACCAATTATAGAACTTTTGTTCATCAGTCGTTGTATGCTGTATACTACCCAGCAGCCATCGCGGAATTGTCTGGTCTGTGATTCATGTAACGCCCAGGAGACTCTGCCTTGAAGTGTTTGTTCAGCGCCGGAATACCTGATAACAATCTGATTACCGTCGCTGTACGAAGAGCTTATATTAAAGAGAAAAAATATCAGTATCCAAACCGGAAGGATCATGATTTACTCCTTCGGTTTACCTTCAATAATTTCGATGAGAGCTCTACGTGCTTTATCGGTACCGATCATACCGAGCGCAGTAACTGCGGAACTCCTGACTTTCTTATTACTCCCCTTTTTTGCTATATCAACGAGGAATGGCACAGCTTCATCACTGTTGGAATTGCCGAGAGCTATAATGGCTGCCTGCTGAATTTCAGGATCTGAGCTTTCACTGACTATTTTTCCAATCGTCTTTACGGCTGCCGGATCGCCCTGATTCCCTATCTGATATAATGCCATTTTTTGTACTTCCGGCGACTTTGCTTTTGATACTATTTCCAGCATCAGTTCGCTATCTATGCGTTCATTACTGCTGGCGAGTGCGATGAGCGCAGCTTTGGAAAGGTTTTCATCGCCATCCGAGAGAGCAATAGAGAGGAGGAACTCCTTCGTTTCTTTTTTATCTTTGTTACCTATGCTGTACAGGGCGGCTTCTTTCACTTTTACATCCGTGCTTGCATGATAGATTTCCTTCAGCAATTTTACAGCTCCCGCTTCTTCAACGTTTGCAAGTGCGTGAATGGCTGCAGTGCGAAGGCGTGAGTCATCGCTTTCGAGAGCGGCGTCTTTGAGCGTTTTGAGGGCGATTTCGTCATTACGGTTCATCAGCGAATATATCGCAGCTTCACGCGCGTCCCGCGCAACCGCTTCTTTGACAACCCGCTGGAGTTCTGCAGAGGCTCTGTCGGAAGAGATATTACCGAGCGAATACGTAGCTGCTTTTGCGATGTGATCGTTGGATTCTGTTCGGGCAACTTCACCGAGCAGCGATACGGCTTCTTCGCTTTCATCTGATGTGAGTGCATAAATCGCTGTTGCACGTAAATCTGCATCTTCTTTGGAACGTATAATCTCCCGTAATGCAGCGCGTGCTTCCGATCCGCCTACCGAGCTGATAGCATAAATTGCGTCCTTACGAACTTTCGGACTGGAATCCTTCAAAACAATGTCGCGTAGTTTTTTCCGACTTTCCGGTGTTTCAATGCTCCCGAGCATATAGACAATATTGCTCCGGATTTTTTCATTCTTTGTTTCATCAAACAACGAAATTAGTGCAGGGAGCGCTCGGTCGTCATCCATGTTCCGTAATGCATACAGGGCAGACAGTTTAATATCCTCATCGTCGGTTTCTTCTAAACCTCTGATTAACTCTTTATACTGGGGTTTCCCTTCCTTTGCCAGTCTGGATGCGAGGCTGACCATTGCAGATTGGGCTTCCGTAGTCCATTTACTCTTGGGATAGCTTTTAACAAATTCTTCGTAGCAGCGAAATACCGTCTCCCGGTCTTCTTCCAGTCTCTCGGTTGTGTAGCAATGCCAGTACGCCGCTGCGTCAGCGTATGTGCTCTTGTTGTAAGCTTTCAGGTATTCACCGAATGCCCTATTCGCTTTTGTCCAATCTCCGTCAAGGACCAAGTTGTATGCCTTTTCATAATCTCTCTTTGCAGCGTCGTACGATTTTTCATCTTTTTCCTGAGAATACACTGAATCGATGAGTCCTGCTGTAAAAAAGATTAACAGCAGGATTATCAAACCGATATTATAGCGTAATGATTTCATGGCTATTGCTCCATTATTAAATGTTTTGTTCCTTAGTCTTATTCTGTTCGGTTGGCTTTTTAGCCATCGAGCGAAGTTCTTCGATATTGATTTTGAGAAGTATCGACTTTCGGTTAACGCTCTTTCGAACAAGTTCAACTGCCGGTACTCCGGGTTTTACTTCAATATTTGCAAGTTGGAGAAGGATAATTCTCAGATCGTCGACGAGCTGACGCATCTGCTGCTGCTCAGGTCGATTCAGAGATGCGTAGAGAACAGTTGCCTGATCAACGAGCTGGCGCGAAAAGTTTTGCTGACGGCGTGAATCCAGAACTGGTTCTTCATCAGCGGGGTTGTTGATGACGCCGAGTAGAAAGTTTTTCGATCGCTCGAGGTATGCGAGAGCCTGTACTCTCGTCGTATCAATCCCGATCGATACGGTCTGTAGCTCGGCCGACTGGATCGGTGAAGATGCCGGGCTGGAAGCGAAGTAAGTCCGGCCGACGTAAATTCCCACGACGATAAGAAACAGAGCCGCAATACCATAAGCCCATGAGGGGAGAGCGGAGGGACGCCATGTAAAACCAGTGCTGATCTTACGAGGCTTCTCCAATGATAAAGATGGTTCGATCCGGTCCCATAACTCTGCAGAAAAAGAAGGGTCAATCTCGGAATTTTTCCGCCGTTGCATGATGTGCACCGTCGCCTTCATACCTTCGAAGAGCGAAGCACACGTACTGCAGCTGCCGAGGTGACGTGAGAACTCCTCCAGCTCTTCACCGCTCAGCTCATTGTACAACGCTTCAGCAATCCGATTTTTAAAATCTTTACAGTCCATTGTAATCATCCTTCTAAACCGATTTCAGTTTTATAGAAAGCAAGTTTCTGCTGTAATTTCCGGATACTCCGGAAGAGGAGAGTCTTAACCGTTCCCTCTGTAACCTCCAGAATATCGGCAATCTGCTTCAACTGCAGATCATAATATTGCCGTAAGATAAAAACAGAGCGCTCAGGTGTGGTTAGCTGATGCAGAGCGCTTTCAATGTGGGCCTGAATTAATGACGATTCGGCCAAACTGTCCGTTGCTTTCGGACTCGGTAATATCGTTTCATTGTTCATCATTCCTTCGTTTCCAATCTCGTCGCGATAATCTATTTTCTTCCGTGACTGCGATGAATTATAATCGTAACAGGTGTTGACTGTTATGCGGTAAAGCCAGGAGCTCCATCGTGCCTCGCAACGGAACTGCGGCAGAGCGCGGTATGCTTTAATGAACACTTCCTGTGATACATCTTCGGCATCGTGACGGTTACCGGTGAGATCATATGCCAGCCGGAAAACGTTTTCTTTTGCACTCTCAACGAGTTCCCGAAATGCATACCTGTCACCTTTCTGAGCGCGTTCGATAAGCAAACGCTCTTCTGTCATATGCGCCCCTTCATCAACCTTTAAGACGGTTGTAAGTATGTAATAGTTGACAGGAAATCATGTCGGTCTAAATTCCTATTAACCTCTCCCCCTTTCCCACAGTCCCCCTCTCCGCTCGCGGAGAGGGGGACGAGTAGGGCGAGGGGGAGAGGGAGAGGTGAACAAAGGTTATTCACCTACGATACTGACACATATCTTCCTTGTTCGCGGACGGTTATCAAAATCAATAACGACGATCTGCTGCCAGGTTCCCAACCGGAGGTCCCCATTCACGACAGGAATGGCTATGGAAGGACCGATGAGAGAAGCGCGGACATGTGCAAAGCCGTTTCCGTCGCCCCACCGCGCGTCATGGTTATAGTGTATATTTTGCGGTATCAGCCGGTTGATTGCGCTCTTCAGGTCTTCGACTACTCCCTGCTCATACTCGATTGTCGTAATGCCAGCCGTCGAGCCAGGTACAAAAACAGTAACTATACCGTTATGAATATTTGCCGAAGAGAGAACAGCAGTCACTTTCGGCGTAACATCGTGCACGTCGTTCAACCCCTGAGTTGACAGTTGAAATTCGGATGAGTAAACTGCCATTGTTGATTCCTTTGAAATATTTTTTATATTCTACTTTCCCATGATAAGAAGGTACTTTATTTACTTAAAAATAACAATCTCATGAAAATACTTGCAGCAACGGATATTCACGGCGCCAGTCATAAAGTTGTTGAAATACTGAACAGGGAAACTCCGGATATACTCATTATCGGAGGCGACCTGACCACATACGGATCGGTACAGGATGTGCGAAAGGCTGTAGATTCATTCAGGTCCGTTTGTGGTGTTCTGCTTTGTATCTCAGGGAACATGGATTCAAGAGAACACGATTTATTTTTTTCGGAAGCCGGTATCTCCATCAACGGAAAAGGGCATATGGTGGAGAATATCGGTATCTTCGGAGTGTCTGCTGCACCATTCTCTCCCCTTCGGACACCGTATGAGATTTCAGAAGAGGAAATCGGTTCTGCCATACAAGCGGGATACAGAGATGTTCTTGGTGCGCGCCTGAAGATTCTCGTATCGCATGCTCCGCCTTACGGCACTGCTGTTGATATGATCCGTTCCGGTAAACATGTCGGAAGTACAGCCGTGCGGAAATTTGTGGAGAGTGAACAGCCTGCCGTCGTAATCTGCGGTCATATTCACGAGGCACGGGGTATGGATAAGCTGGGATCATGCACTATTGTCAACTGCGGAGAAGGCTCCAGGGGATATTACGCGATTTTATCGGTGGTTGATGGAAAGATCGATGTTCAGAATATGCAATTATAACAAAGAGCTCTTGTCCCCAAGCAGGAGCTTTGAGACGTATCAAGTTTGTGTCGCTCCTCTGGAGCTATCAGTTTAATCTTGGCCTATTCTATAAACATCTCGCTCCTACGGAGCTCCTTGTATCCAATCGATTATTTCAGAGGAGTCCCGTAGGCTTGCCCGCCTGCTTGAATTGGTGCAATAATTGACGGGGTATGAAATATTGGTTTATAAGAGAGTCCCGTAGGTTTACCCGCCTGATTGAACGTGTGGACTGATTGGCGGGGACGAAATGTTTATAGCTAGATAATAGAAATATACCAGCTCCGTTAGGAGCGAAACCACTTTGGGAACCAAAGTTAAAAGCTTTCGAGGCTAACCCAAAAGTTAAAAAAGGCCATATTTTGCTCATTTAATAGCTTCCTGAATGCACTTCCCGACCTCATTGGGAGAATGTACCATGGAATATTTCCACCTTCCATACCTTCCATCAGCATTCACCGCGTTCACCCAACGATGAGCTGCCTGTTTTTTTACGTCGGCAAGCTCATCAAATCCTTTCGTTTCTAAAATGAGATACGATTCTGTATTAATCTTTAATCTTATAATAAAATCGGGTACGTAATCATGCGGCTGTCCATTATATAAGTACGGTATTGCAAACCCTAATCCTGCGTTTTTAACGAATGATTCTACCATCGGATGTGTATCAATTATGTATGCCGCTGATTGTTCCCATCGTTTCGTGTCTGCAACTACATAATTCAAATGGCTGTGAAGAACTTCACGAACGTCTTTGCTCGTCCAAAAGTCTACCTCCGATGTGGAGCCGGGACCTCTGCTGACCTCGTATCGCGGGACTTCGGGAGCTTCACCCGATTCGACATCCGGTTTTATTGCATTTACTAATCTCTCAATAACCCAGCCATAGTAGGGAGATAGGAATACGTCAAGAATTACATAAGGTGATACGGGGATTACTTTTTCCCGCAGGTAAATATTTACTATATCGACAATTTGCGGGAAAAGAGTATGGGGCGGCGCTTCGCAACTCGGTTGCGTAACATATTCTCGTGTCAAATCCCGCGCAAGTTCAAATACAAGTTCCTGGAATCTTCTGCCTGAGCGGTAAGGGTTCAATGTGACATTCTCAAGCTTACCGGGACCCGTCAATGATGGTCTGCCGGTATTTGTCGGCAATGCCGCCTTCATCTGTACCTCAGGCGGTATATTCATGGGGTCAAGTAAAAGCGAGGCAACATTAGGATCCAACACGACTCTATTCTTTATTGCTTGTCGATATCCCTCTATGCGGGGATATTTTATCTCAAAATTAGCTCTTTCAGGGATTGCATGAATA
>CAYGXH010000126.1:0-7636 GCA_964353675.1 uncultured Chlorobiaceae bacterium | reverse complement strand
TGCAATAGCGAGGAACCCGAGTATCCTCCGGGCAATATCACTCCCAATTATTGCGAGAAAATTTCTTGATAACCGCTTCATGGAATATCTTCACTGAGGATGTTAAGCAATTCAGTCTCCCGCTTCTGCCATGGAAAGAGAGCAACAATCCGGGCTCGGGCTCGTGCGCTGTATGAAACATCTAATCCGAACGCCTGATTGATGGCGAGGGCAAGCTTCACTGTATCACCGGGAGGAACTAGCAGGCCAGTATCGCCAACGGCAGTCGGATTGCCGCCGATCCGGGTAGCCACCGGAATACATCCGCATGCCATTGCCTCACAAAGCGCATTGGACAAACCTTCGGAGCGGGAGGGCTGGCAATACACAAATGCCCTTTGATAAAACGGCAGAACCTCATTCCGAGCGATTTTTCCAATACACTTCACGTTGATCGGCGGTTTGTACTGTTCGGCAAAATCCGGTGATACTCCGACTATAACGAAAGAGACCGCAGGCAATCTTCTGGCGGCTTCCAGTAGGATGTCGATTCCCTTTACTTTCCAGGTCAGCGGATCATTTGCAGTTGCCACGGTGAGCACGATCTTATCTTTAGGACCAAGAGGTCTCCAGAAATCGGTATCATATCCTGTGGGAATGCAGATGATGTTCTTACCATCGTATTCAGCGAGGCGGATTATGCTGTCACGTATAGACGGGTCAACAGCAAGAACCTTTGTTGCCCTTCGGAACACATATCGGACAAGTCGGGCTTTGAAAGGTTGTAACCAAATCCCATATCCTATCTCATCATTTTTTGCTGCGTCGACACCAGCCGCGACGACGTATGCATGTATCCCAAGCAAGCGGGCAAGAAAAACTCCAACGAATGCATATGTGGAAGCAAACCAGCAGAATATTCGTTCCGCCATAAAAATTTTAAATATTATTTTAAAGACAGCGCCGAGACCGTTCCCGATTTGTTTAATAATATCAAAACGCGTCATTAAAATTCGTATATCATCCTCAATGAACGGAGCAGAGAACGCGGATATGAAGAGTATTTTACGCCGGCCGGTCAGTCGGATCTCCTTTGATGATTTTTGATTTCCCTCTGTAGATATGAAATAACCTTATCTGCCACGGCATCCCAGTCAAATGTTGAAGCCCATACTAACGCATATTTGGTGAGTCGATCTCTCATTTCCCGATTATTGATGAGAAGGAGTATTTTTTCAGAAAGATCATTTACATTTCCATACCGATAGAGTAAACCGGTTTCTCCATCCTTGATTGCATCCCTCAGACCGGGTACATCACTTCCGATAACCGTTGTACCGCATGCATTTGATTCGATAACTGTCAGTCCCCAACCTTCCTTCGAGGAAGTATTAACCATGAACCATACGCGGTTTAACCACTCAACCTTTTCCTTCTCACTCACGTAACCTGTGAAATGAACCGAACTGCCTATCCCAAGATGATCTGCAATTTTTTGCAGGGCAGGACGATAATCTCCATCGCCGACTACGACAAGCTTTATATCCGGAATTCGACTCCTTACGTGGACAAAGGCATGCAGGAGGTGTTCGACAGACTTATATTTCTTCAATCGTCCGAAATATCCGATGAGAGGTGTCTGACTTTTCGTAACGAGATTTGCACGATGGATATCGTGATCGACGCAGTTGTATACATATACCATGGAATCATCCGGAAATCCCTGGTTCTTCATTTCCTCTCTGGTACTGGGAGATACCACCATAAGCGGAACCTTTTTCCATCGACAGACAGCAACTCCGAGTTTCTCCATAATGTAGACATAGATGGCGAGTGGAAATGGTGTCTCGCGGAATATACTTTTATCAAAGAGATGATGGACGATGCAATAGAGCGGCTTTCCCACATAGAGCGGAGTAAAAAACGGGATTTTGTTCATGTCATCGATGACAATATCGAACCGTTCTTTCCTGAATCGGGTAAAATAACGGAGAGGGACACGATAGTTGAACATATACCTCCCCCCTTCGCGGATAATGCGGATGCCGTCTATCACTTCCTCCCGGGGAGCATCCCCAAAGGTACTGCAGTAGAGGGTTACACTATGACCGCGCTTGACAATACGGGAAAAAATCTGATGCAGGTGCACCTCTGCACCGCCCCCCAGCGGATTCCTGATATCCTGCCAGTTAACAATTAAAATTTTCATGTGCTGCGAGGCGAAGAGATTGTCCTCTTCATGCTCACCGTGTTCTCACATTCCTCGCTCATCAGTGGCACATCGCTATCGCAGCTCGGAATAACCAAATGAGCATTTGATACCTACGGCAATTTGCTAGTATCCGGGGCCGAGGGATTTTGCAGCATCTTCTCATAGTACTGAATTCTGTTCATGAGATCGGGCACATTCGGATACTGCGCTGCCGCGCGGCGTAAAATGTCGAGAGCCGATGAGTAATCCTTACGGGAATCGTAAATTTCCACCAGTGTCCGGTAGGCGAAGAATGGATCTTCAGAGTCGACTCTATTTTCGTCGAGTAATTTCTTCGCTATTCCCTCCAGCGTTCCGGCATACTTTTCAAAATTCACACTATCGCCCACCTGAACGAAGAAGCCCATGATGTACGACATCAGCTTGGCGTCTGACATAGGATTTACTTCGAGCGGCATAAGATTTTCCATCCGGGCAAGAATGGATTTTGCCTTAACCCTATCGTTCTGTGCCCGATTGGCATACTCGGCAAGGCGGATAAAATTATACCTGTAATTCACTACCATCCGCTGGACATTCTCATCGTAGTATACACTTTTATTGTTTAGATTCCGGAAAATGTATCCTCTCTGAGGGATTTTCGACGGTTGAATATTTTCAGCGAATAGATGATCAGCCATGATGTTATAATCCATGCCCATCTGATTTTCGTTGATTTTGAATGGTCTTAATTTGTACGTAAGACCCTGCATCCAGAGGTAATTCTCGAGCCCTATCTTAGAATCGGGCGAACACGTGACTGCGAAGTGAATCGGACGATCCCACCTGTTTGCCATGATTATGTTGTGCACCATAATATCCTGAACGCGAAGGACGTTGATATCCTCGCGGTATGGGACGCCGTTCAACATGAATGATATTTTTCCCTGCGCCAGGACAGTGGAATCGACGAGTGATACGTCCGGTTGTTCCGGCCGGTCTGTCGCAACAAATTTATTATATACATCTTTTGATACAGGTATATCCATCTGCTTTGGTTTCCAGGCCTGCGGCTGGATCCTGTCAATTGCCGCATCGCTTAGAGAAATAGGAACCTTTAGAGCACCATGCGGTGATGCATTTTTTAGCTGGCGGATGTACCACGAAGTGTTCACCAGACTCAGATTGACTATTCGGACATCGCGCCGTACGCCTTCAACGTCCTGCAGGTACCAGAGGGGGAAAGTGTCGTTGTCGCCATTCGTGAAGAGAATCCCGTTCGGCTCGCAGCTTTGCAGGATATTGTATGAGTAATCCCACGCGATGTAATTCCCGCTCCGATCACGCTCATGCCAATTGATGCGGAGGAAATTGCCCGGAACGGCAATCAAGCCGATACAGAGGATTCCCAATGCGCTCGCTCTGGACATCCGTTCGTCCTTGAGTTTTGCTCTAACCAGATCTATCAAACCCACTAATCCAACTGCAACCCACAGAGCCATTACGTAATATGCCCCGATGTAGAAATAATCGCGCTCTCTCGGCTGCGGATCCTGCTGGTTCTGGTACAGAGCAAGCACAACTCCCATGATGAGGAACATCGCCATGAAGACGAGCCCGAACTTCCAATCCTTCTTGAAATGATAGTAAATTCCAAAGAGCGCCAGAAGAAATGGAATCCCCCATGTAGGTTTCCAGCTCACACCCGCATCCTGCAAGTCACCCTCCGCTCCGACAAAATTCCAGAGGATGTAACGGATGAACATATGATTAATCTGGTAACGCCAGAGGAAATCGGTATCGCTGGTATAGTTCTCACGCGTCGGCTTGTGCATCGCCTCCGGCGAGTACCTGCGCGGAAAATACTTTGTGACGAAATTCTGCTGTTCGTTACTCCAACTTTCTCCCTTCAGCAGAGGCGTGTCGCCGTACTGCTCGCGTCCGAGATAACTTACAAGACCTGCGACGTCGTGAGGCGAGTTTTCATTCATCGGTAGATTGTCGACGTTCGCCCTCATGATCACGACCGTGTAGGTTGTATAACCCAGGACGATGAACAGGAATGAGAGGCAAGCTACCTGCAATAATTTGTGATTTGTCTGTTTTGCCCGGTAGATACCATACCCTGCCGCTATAATAAGGAGAGGCGGAATGAACGGAAGCAGATCGCTTTTGAAACCCTTAAATTCTCCGTCGAGCATCGACGGCATCAGCTGTACTACACCCGGATAAATCACAAAGAAAATAATAATTGCGATAATGGAAAATTTGATGAAAGAATTCCGATTTACTTCATAGCGCCGGAAATATATCATCATGAGAACAGGAAAAATTGCAAGAACAGCAAGAAGGTGAACTCCCACCGACAAGCCGACGAGGTATGCTATAAGAAGCATATATTTTTCGTTATGCGGCTCTTCAGACTTATCCCACCACTGGAATGCGAGCCACATGATGACGGCAACGAAGAGGGCGCTGAGACCGTACACCTCCGCTTCGGTTGCATTGAACCAGAATGTGCCGCTGAAGGCGAGCGTCAGCGCTCCTATAACAGAGGAACCGTAAATAACGATCCGATCGAATGTTGAAGCAGGTACACCCCGAAGTCGTGTTATTACCTTTACTCCTACGAGGTAGAGGAACATTACACTTAGTGCGCTCGTCAATCCCGACATTGCATGAACCCGTGCCGCAATATCCGCGTAGTATGGCAGGATCGATGCAATTCTTCCCAGAAGTATAAATAAAGGAGAGCCCGGTGGGTGCGGTACCTGGAGCAGAACGGATGCGGCTATAAATTCACCAACATCCCAGAAAACAACCGTATCAGAAAGTGTCAAATAGTAAACAAATCCGCTCAGGATGAAAACAGCCAGGGCGATGTACCCGTTGAGTTTTTTATCCGCCATTATTGCCTCAATCTGTATTAAGGAACCAAGTAAGTATTATTTTTTAATATAGAAGAAATTCGCAACATTCGCAAAAAAATGACTATTGGTGTAATAATGAAAGCCTTTTAGCAATTTCATCGCAATAGAGGAAGCCTCGATCCGTAAGGTGTAATACGTTATTTTCCTGTACAATCAGCTTTTGCAGACTAAGCTCCTCAAGATAGGATTGCGCTTTCTCGATCATATTCTCCCCTCCAGCATCATCCGCTCGGCTGAGATCAAGTGAACCGGTCCTTAATCCGAGCATGATCATCTCATCCAATAATTGCCGGGAGGATAATTCCTCCGAATCTTCGATTGGTAGTCTTTTATCACGTAAATATCCGACGTACTCCCTGACATCTGACACATTCCACCATCTTTTTTTCCCCCAGAATGAATGTGCCGATGGTCCGAAACCAAGGTACTGCACATGTCTCCAGTAGTTCATATTGTGCCTTGACTGATAACCCGGTTTTGCATAGTTGGATACTTCATAGTGAAGGTATCCCTTTTCCCGGAGAAACTCCATTGTATATGTGGAAAATGACGTCTCATCCTCCTCAGGAAGAGGCGATACAATTTTCGACCGAACCAATTGTCCGAGTGGAGTTTCATCTTCAATGGTAAGATTATATGCAGAAATGTGTTCCGGCATTAGAGCGTTACCCTTCTCCAGTGTATTACGCCAGGCAGTCAACTTCTGCTTCGGCAGAGCATAGAGTAAATCGATACTGATATTGGAAAAGCCGGCTTCTCGGGAATCATAGAAAGCTTCATAGCATTCACGAGATGAATGGATCCTCGATAGAAACTTCAACTCTTCATCGTCGAACGATTGAATTCCGATGCTGATCCGATTAATACCGAGCCGTCTGTATTCTGATAAAACCGGTAATGACATAGTCCCTGGATTCGCTTCCAGTGTGATCTCAGCATCCTGTTTGATAGTAAAGTGAGAATGCAAAGCGCTGAGGATCCGATCCAGTTCGTTTGGTTGTAAGAGTGAAGGCGTCCCTCCGCCGAAGTATACCGTTTCTACATCTTCCTCTGCGGAGTACTTACTGCAGAGAGCAATTTCTGCGGTAACGGCATTAATATAATGGGAAAGTGTACCGTGATCATCCGTAGAATAGAAATCGCAGTAGACGCACTTACGTTCACAGAATGGAATATGGATGTATAAGCTCGACAGAAGAGTAACGGTTGTACGTTGATATGTTCTTTATTTTATTAATGTCCCGATACGGTTCCACCTGATCCGTGATAGGAACGGAGAAGAATCCTTCGGTCTATCATCGACAGACCAGTAGATCATCATCGCTTTGCCGATGACATTTTCCTGAGGAAGAAATCCCCAATCACGACTGTCATAACTGGAACGGATATTATCTCCCAGCATAAAAAGATAGTCTTTCTCGATTTTATACTCGGTTCGCGGCTCCCAGTCTATAATGATAGCCCCGTCCGCGATCTCGATGGAATGTCCTTCACCAATGATGAGCGATTTCCAATCCGCGACGGTCAAAGCGTTAATATAGATAACATCGCCGCGGCGTGGAACAACTATTTTCATGAAGTCCTTTTCATCGGTTTTTCCCCAGTCCATTCGAGATATCTCTTTCCCATTTATGCGGATGTGACCCTTTTCAAACAGTACTGTATCCCCCGCTAAACCGATGCATCTCTTTATGTAATATTTTTGGCGCTCTGCATTGCGGGATCCGGCGGGGAGTTCAAAAAACAGGACATCACCTCTTTCAATTTTCTTTAGGGAGGGAATTTGTATGTCGGGAAATATTGAGCTGATTAGAGGAACATTATGCGACGATCGGTACCCGTGTATCAGTTTGTTGATAAGTATAAAATCTCCGGCCCTGATTGCGGGTTCCATCGAACAGGTTGGAACGACCGCTGCATCGAGCACGAACAACTTCAGAATGACAGCAACCGCAACGGTAATCCCTATGAGAAGGAAAAGAGTACTGAATTTACCGATTGAGAACATAAAAAAGCATCCCGGGTTACTGAACGATTGTTCCCAGCCGAGGCCATCTGATAGTTGCGAGTTTATCTCCGAGAGAGGTCAGCGGTAAATCGGGATTCCACGACCAATAAACAATGAGCGGTGTTCCTACAATCGCATCCATCGGGATAAAACCCCAGAAGCGGCTGTCGAGACTATTATCTCTGTTATCACCCATGCCAAACACGTAATCATTCTCAACAGTATATGTCTTGGTCTCGTTTCCGTCTATGAGAATATTCCCCCGGCGTATTTCGATTTTATGTCCCTCACGTTTGATGAAAGTACTCCACTGAATATAATTTGAGTTATTAAGCTGGATGGCGTCGCCCTTTTTAGGTACTACAATGGGTCCGTAGTTATCTTCATTAAAGGATGAACCGATCGGAAATATACGCGGATCCATCAGGCCTTCTGTTTTAAGATAGGAAGTATTGAATTTCATGTTGCGCGGATATGGGGCGGGTATGCCGTTGACATAGACCACACGATCGACAATCCGGAGTGTAT
>CAYGXH010000125.1:0-7656 GCA_964353675.1 uncultured Chlorobiaceae bacterium | reverse complement strand
TTCGATTTATTTCTATTATTTTAGCTATAAACGTGTCGTCCCTAACGGGACTCTTATAAAATCCCGGATCAGGATAGCTCCGTAGGAGCGTAACGTTTATAGCAAAAGATCGAACAATTGGCATAGCTCCGTAGGAGCGATATGTTTATAGCATAAGGAAAAACGAACGGGACAGCTCCGTAGGAGCGGCACATCATTCTGTCCTTTGCGAGACCCATTTTACCGATTTTTGTCTACTTCTATATCATCTAGCGGCAATATAGGCATCGGTTCACCGTTGTGCTCTAATCGAAATCTGATATGTCCTAACACCGGATCATCTTCTATTATACTGAATGGCAATATCTTCGGCATAAACATACTGAAATCAACAAAACCCTTCTCGGGATATTCCACGATCGTGACTTTCTCGTGTTCCGGTATCCGGGCGAGTTCCTTGGCAAGTGTGATCGCCTTATCGAGACCCCCCAGAACGTCCACCAGACCGTTATCCAGGGCATCTGTCCCTGACCACACCCTCCCCTGTGCGATGGCTTCGATCTCAACCGCCGTCTTCTTTCGCCCGGTCGCAACTTTCGTAACGAAAGTCTGATACATATCTTTTATTTCGATCTCCATGATACTCCGCTCACCTTCTGTAAGATTCCTATCCGGTATTCCTACATTGAGGTACGGTAAAGTGAAACCAAAACCCAGATCTGCATGCGTGCCAACCTTCACGTGATCGGTTGAAAATCCGAGCGTATCCTTTAATCCGTCGTTGTAAATCCAGCCGCCGATTACACCGATCGATCCTGTTATCGTCGTAGGAGCTGCAACGATCCTGTCCCCATACATTGACAACCAGTATCCCCCTGATGCGGCTACATATCCCTGGGAAATAATAACCGGTTTTTTCTCCCTGCACTTTCTCACCGCCTCTGCAACATAATCCGATGCCATGGCATCTCCACCCGGAGAATCAACCCGCAGGACAACGCCTTTTACTCTACTGTCGTTCGCGACTGCCTCTACCACTTTCGATAGGGATCGTGCCTTGATTCCTTCATCCATCGCGCATGCACCGAGAGCATAAACAACCGCAATCCGGGATCTTTCGCCCCATTCATCACCCGCGGAAAGCTGACGGCTCACCATCGTACCGGGACCAACCGCCTGTAAAACGTCACCCCCCATTCCGGTGAAAATTCCCTGTACTGCCTCCCACCGGGCAATAGTGTCGATTAATCCCTCTCTAATCGCTTCCTCCGGTAGAAAAATTACTTTTTCATTAACCAACTGATCGAATCTGTCAGGAGCGATGTTCCTTCCTGCACAAATATCCGATTTCGCCACCTCATAGTACCGGTCGACTATCTTCTGCCGTTGCTCTCGGTCGGCCTCCGACATTCTGTCGCGCGATAAGCTTTCATTGGCTGATTTATATTTAAAAAATCTCCACTCGTCATAACCCAATCCAAGCTTTGCAAGCAGTCCCTTCATAAAAGTACGACCCATAATGTATCCCTCGAGAGTCATAGATCCGAGCGGATCCATAATGACTTTATCCGCGATGGAAGCCAAATGATACATATCAATGTTGGGACGATCTATAAAAATGACGACTTTCTTGCCGCTTGCCTTAAAAATCCTGATCTGCTCCCGCAATTCCCAGAGCATCTCCCTGTCGACAACCATTCCTGAAGTATTGATCGCAAGACCGACGATTGTTGAATTATCCAGTTCAGCCATTTTTATACTGCGGAGAACATCTAATAGCGTATTTGATCCGTCAAAATATTTAAAGCGTTGATATTTCAATCTACCATTCATATTGAACTCAACATACTCCCTCTGCGGCAGAATCCAGGTACCGAGAAATGTACGATCATACGCGCCCATGCGGATTCCATACGTGTTGTACGAATGATGTCTCTCTTTATCATAATATCCCTGCGTTGAAAAACCAAGTCTCCCTAGACATAACTGAACACCCACAGAAAAGGACTTGGTATCGAAGTACCTTCCAGTTAATCGTATCCCCGGTAAAGCTTCTATAGCAAGGCCGGTACTCCATGGCAGATCTTTCAGCTTATAATCGTTACGGAATGCGCAATCGAGAAATACTGTTACAAACTCATTACCGAGCGGCCGGGCTGCGATATCGACAAATCCTCCCTTACCTTCCCCCACCGTCGCCAGCCATCCGACCATTCCGACAGAAGCGTAGCGCGACGGCCGGAAGAGCGTGCCAAGCGTCAGGACATCGGTTCTGTCGAAATACCTTGCATCTCCGCCGGACCAACCCCACGACAAACCGACACTTTTTTCCTTATCACCCATTCCCACCGAGATACGGTAATCTGTGACAGATAACGTTCCGATTTTATGATGGATCAAACCGAATCCAAGATTCGGCATAGCCGTAAATAATCCCCATCTATTGAAATCATTCCAATCACCGCCCGCATCAGACCATGTGAAGAAAATATCCGGCTGGTAGAGATGGGTTAGCAGGGCTGGATTATCATAACCGTAAAGACCATATTTCAGAGCCCCGGGCGAGGTCATCAGAAAATCCATCTGCGAATAGTAAGACGGAAAACCGGACTGACCTACCGATATACCGTGCAATAATAGAATTCCGGAAATGATTAAAACGAAAGTTTTCATCGGACCTCCAAATGCTTGTAGTAAAAATATTTTATCAGGTATATGTTTATTAGAACTCCTCGCGGAAGCTAATGACCCAGCGGAATTTTACCTTATTCTCGCCCGGAAATGGCACGCTCGAATAGAGAGGAAAGTCGACTTTCAGAGTCTGCAAACCCACGGAAGAAAACAGATTCGAACGGCCAAACTCTCCAAGGAGGCCGGCGAGAGACTGTAAACGCAGTCCGAATCCGAAGTCGATTTCAAATCTCCTATCCCACAACTTCTCGTTTTGACCGGAAATCCTTCCCGCATCCAGAAAGAGTGAGCTCTGGAAACGACGCATAACAGAGGATACAACTGGAATTGGAATTCGTACAAAAGGTATCACAGACGAAAACCGGGCTTCTATATTCACCGCCTCTATCTTATCGCCTGAGATTGGGAATCGGTAGTATCCGCGCATCATGCCGCCACCGGGCGTCACGACATGATCGCGTACGGTACTCGGAACAACTCCCTTGCTCCTCAGGAGCGGATTGCTCATTTCTTCCATCGGCGATGCTCCGGCAAAGTAAAACTTTGCCTGAGCCGGAACGGTACCAAAACCCGTGCCGCTGTACAACCGGGCATTGAGAGACCATCCGCCAGGCATCGTGAACCTTGATCTGACCAAGAATGTCCTTTTCGAATACTGGAAGCTGCTCCGACCGAAGAGCGATGATGACCCTTCGAGCTGAACCGACGCATTAGCGTTCCAGAAGCTTCCACGATTGGAATAAGAATATCCTGCAATAAGACTGTGGAGATTTCCATCTTCCCACACTTCCGGATGCAGGAGGTAATTTCTGTCGATCACTTTAGAAAAGGCGTAGCTGAAACGTACTTGATGCGACGGCGGGTATGAATACCGACGATTGAAATCTTTAAAGAGAGACAATGAAACATTCTTTCTGCCCTCCATTCTGTACCACCTGACGAAAATTTCACCGGGTGTGAGATTCATCGTATTATGCGAGAGCGAAACATCATGATCAAATGTTTTGTCGCCGAAGTTATATGCTTGCCAGAGTTTTGCGCGGAAAAAATCGTCCAGGTAACTGCCGTTCACTTTATATCCAACGTTCAATCCTCCGCGGTCGGTGTACCACAGTGAAGGTCGCCAGCTGACCAGGTACGCGTCTACCGGCGTAACGCCGAACAGAGTATTTTCAAATTCCACACTGACTTTCGGCAGAGGTCTCCGGTTATTAAGCCGGTTAATATCAAGAATACGTCCGTCGGGATTCAATTCTGCCCGGACTGGTTTCGCCGGAAGATCGATTACGGTATCACGTTCCACCTCTGCATTAAGCCACAGATCGATCGGAAACCATAATACTGCATCATTTCCATTTTCCATCGTGACATGCACATCCACCGGCATAATTGCAGGCTTGTAACGTTTTACCGATACATTCGTCCGGTATACGGTTGTATCTCCACTTTTTATCTCATCCCAGCAAAATCCGCTTATGCCGTAATCACAGATGAGTGTCTTGTTGAACCACTGATCAAAGAACCAGCGCAGGTTCTTCCTGCCGCTCGCTTCCTCAACGACCGTATAGAAATCTTCGGGATAGGGGTGTTTGAATTTCCATCGGTTGAAATATTCGCGCATGACCTTTTCAAACACTTCATCGCCCAGTACGTACTGAAGCATGAACAGAACAGTTGCAGTTTTCGAGTACATGGATGCCCCGGAAAGTCCCGGTTCTTCAAAACGGTATGTATGTGTCGCGATCGGTTCTTCATAACCGCTCTTTGCCAGCCACAAACTACCCAGTTGAATCTGATTTCTTTCATCGGTGTTCGGAAAATGGAGGAGTTTCTGATACCACTCAGTAAAATGATAAGTATTATTGTAGCGCCCGTAAAAATCCTCCGACGCCGCGACGGTGAAGAAAGTAGCAAAACCTTCATCCATAAATCCATACGCAGTTTCGTTCGTTCCTACCATCATCGGATACCAATTATGTGCAACTTCATGCGTGATGATCCCGAATGGAGAATTAGTCAGCTCGTCTCCGTAATGACCGATGAATGTGATGCCGGGATACTCCATACCTCCGCCGACAACTCCCTCCACGACAAAGCAATTCGGATAGGCATACATACCATAATGGTTACTCAGGTAGCTTATGGTATGTTTTGCGTATTCGGCTGCACGATTCCAGTACAGTGCCATATCTTCAAAGTAGAGAGCATGAACGGCTATACCTTTCGCTCCGGGTGACGGGTACCAGTAATTCACGTCCCATATATAATGCTCATTCGCTGACCATGCGAAATCACGGACATTCTCGGCGTTGAATTTCCACGTTACCATAGTCGACTCAGCGCTCCCCCACTCCTTCTTAGTATAATCTGCAATCCTTACTGCAACGGTATCGCCTACAGCCTGTTTTAATTTCGTGATTACACTGTCGGGAAACACATCCTCCGGATTAAGAAGAGCCCCCGAGTAACCCAGTGTAAAGCTTTTTGGAAGGGTAATGTTTACTTCAAACGAACCAAATTCATTGTGAAACTCTGCGGGTCCCAGGTATTGACTCTTATCCCAGCCGAAGCGGTCGTACGTCGCGATCTGCGGATACCACTGAGCGATGTTATAATCCCTCCCCTGATGGCCGGTCCTCCATCCATCCTCTGGAATTTTCCCCTCAAATTCGATTGAGAATGTCATCGATTCACCGTGACGGAGCGGCTCGATCAGTCTCACTTCCATCAATGTATTATCGATAGAATATTCAGGCACATATTGCTGACCATCCTCCTGAATCGTAAACTCGCGGATGGTCATGCCGCTCTGCAACATGGAATAATATTCTTTACGGGATTCCGCGAGCTTTTGTCCGTAGCTCCCTTCCGTAAAGAGATTCCAATAAAGTCTGAAATAGACAACATTTAAAACGTCCGGTGAATTGTTTCGATAATGCAGAATTTCCTTGCCAACGATCATGTGTTTCTGAGGGTCGAGCTGTGCGTTGATTGTGTAGTGAACATCCTGCTGCCAGTACGTATTGGCTATGAGGATCGATGAAAAAATGAGGAAAAGGGCGGTCAGTTTATGCATGACATTATCCTTCTGATAGATGGAAAAGCAGGGCTAAGTGATGAAACATAGGAAAAAATTTTCGCGTGCGCAAGAACCAAACGATAATTTGAGCCTCATTATCAACATTCCCCCTGATCTCGATTTACGCGGCTCATTGTATCGATATCTTGTAAAATTCTAAACATTTTTAATATTTATCTAATTTGGAAAATAGCTCAAAAGCATATCTCTTCATTGACTTTAGGAGATCGAATATGTATAATTCAGGGCATGTAAGCTTCTTAAACCGAATAAAGGTAAAATTCACAGGATAAACTATATCAATGTAGATTCCTTCAATAAATTTTATTCTGATTATCCTCACTCGCAGTATCGAACATTAGCATTCAAATGAACACAACCCAGAAAATATATGGCACTGAAAAATATTATACCACGTAAAGTACGATCAATTATACGACGAATTTATTATGATGTTCTGGATCTCACAGATACCCTGACGTTCCGTCGGAAAAGACTGACACCGCCACGACGACTCATTTTCGTTGGCGACGGGAATTTTAACAAGGTCGGACATGAGTTTTTATCATATTTCAGAACTTTGGGCGGTTTGAAACCGGATCACCGTGTCCTCGACGTCGGATGCGGCATCGGGCGCATGGCGGTTCCACTGACGGAATACCTCACTGCCGGAGGAACGTATGAAGGTTTTGATATCGTAAGGGCAGGGATCGAATGGTGCCAAAAAAAAATTACTCCCCAGTACCCGCACTTTCACTTCCACCACGCGGACGTATATAATAAGGAGTACAATCCCAATGGGAGTTTCAAGGCGTCCGAATTCCGTTTCCCTTACGGTGACGCGTCCTTTGATTTTGTTTTTCTCACCTCAGTATTTACCCACATGCTGCCTGATGATCTGGAACATTACATGTCGGAAATATCCCGTGCCATGCAGCCAAATGCGAAGTGCCTTATCACATGCTTCCTTCTCAACGAGGAATCAATCTCTTTGATTAAGGCCGGAAGTAGCACTCTCCCCTTTTCATCTGCGGGAAATTACTGGACTACAAACCCCGAAATACCGGAGTCGGCTGTGGCGTACGATGAAAAATTTATCCGAGCACTCTACGGGAAATACTCCCTGAGCATCGCAGAACCAATTTACTACGGATCATGGTGCGGAAGGAAGAAATTTCTCAGTTATCAGGATATTGTGATTGGAGCAAAGCGGTAACGGATAATTTACCCCTCCTTAAAACCTCATAGTCGAAGGATCGTAACTTTCCCGCAAGTTCAAGAGAAATCAATTCTAGAGGTTTGCATGATCTATACTTTCGAAAATCTCCCGGTCGGTGACCTTATCAAAAAATTCAGTGTGAATTTTCCTCACGATATCGGGAACAATAGCATCATCCACCACAAAACTGAAGCTCGAGGGTGACGCACCGAATGAAATCATACTCACATCCAGCTGGCCGACCGCTGAAAAAAGTCGATTGAGGAGATCCGTGGATCCGCGAAGGCGTGAGCCCACAAGACTGATGATTGCTTTCCCCGGTAGATGCTCAACCATGCCTATTTCCGACAGATCGTGGAGAATTGAGGGTATTTCATTTTTTTCGTCGAGGACAAAAGAATAATTGAATTCTGACGTCGATGTGAGGTTCGCCGGTGCACTGTACTTCGTCAGAATGCTGTGGATGTGTTCCCAGAAGATGTAAGGGCTGTAGCGGACTTTCGGCACAACGGTAATAAGCGACACGTTTCGTTTGAATGCGACCGACTTCACTACAACCTGCACAAGCGGTGGTCGTTTTGTAACAAGTGTTCCGGAGAGTTCTGGTCTTCGCGAGTTGAATATATGGATAGGTATGTTCTTCTCTATGGCCGGGAGCATGGTATTGGGATGAAGGACCTTTGCACCG
>CAYGXH010000124.1:0-7713 GCA_964353675.1 uncultured Chlorobiaceae bacterium | reverse complement strand
CGTAGCATTGCCCTTGCAATTCGCTGGCTGATCACGTATGCAGAAGACCGCAAAGATAAGTCCATGTCGCTGAAGTTGGCAGCCGAGATACTTGCAGCCGCCAACAACGAAGGTAATGCTGTGAAGAAGAGGGAGGATACACATAAGATGGCCGAAGCCAATAAGGCGTTCGCTCATTTTAAGTGGTAATTCGCACAACTATTTCAATGTAGTAACCGCAAGATAGGATGAACGGATGGCGCGAATTTACCCGCTAGAGAAAACGCGAAATATTGGCATCATGGCACACATCGATGCAGGTAAGACCACAACAACCGAAAGAATTTTATTTTATACGGGTGTTGTCCATCGGATGGGAGAGGTTCACGATGGCGCTGCAACGATGGATTGGATGGAACAGGAAAAAGAACGCGGCATCACGATAACAAGCGCCGCAACGACGTGTTTCTGGGATGACAACAGAATAAATATTATCGATACCCCCGGACACGTCGATTTTACCGCCGAAGTAGAGCGATCATTACGCGTACTCGACGGAGCTGTCGCACTTTTCTGCGCTGTTGGCGGCGTGGAGCCTCAGTCGGAAACAGTCTGGCGACAGGCAGATAAATACGGAGTCCCCCGGCTCGCTTTCATCAATAAGATGGACCGGATCGGGGCTGATTTCTTCAATGTGATTGAGATGATCAAAAAACGGTTGGGCGCCAATGCGGTCCCCATCCAGATTCCCGTCGGCGAGGGTGACTTGTTTACGGGTTATATTGATCTTATCACAATGAGGGCACACATATTCCACGAGAGTAATGCAGGTACGACATGGGACGAGATCGATTGTCCTCAGGATCTGAAAAAGAAAGCCTGTGAATGCCGTGCGAAAATGCTCGAAGCTGTCTCGGATGAAGATGATTCGCTCCTCGAGAAATACCTGGAGGGAAAACTGATATCACCAGAAGAGATCAATAAAGTGCTCAGGAGAGCATGCCTCAAGTTGAGCATCGTTCCGGTGCTCTGCGGATCATCATTCAAGAATAAAGGTGTTCAGGGATTGCTCGACGGCGTCGTCAGTTTTCTTCCGTCGCCTATAGATGTATCCGGCGGCGAGATCGCCGGACATCACGTGAATATGAAAGATCGCGTTATTCGCAAGGTTGACGACGGTGAAAATTTCACGGCACTCGCATTCAAGATCATGTCTGATCCCTACGTTGGAAAGTTAACTTTCCTTCGTGTATATTCCGGAACGCTCAGTGCGGGTTCGTATGTCTACAATCCCATCTCGGGCCGGAAGGAACGGATTGGCAGAATCCTTCGGATGCACGCAAACCACCGCGAGGATATCGATGAAGCGTATACGGGCGACATCATCGGAGTTGTCGGACTGAAATTCACCAGAACCGGTGATACGCTCTGTGAAGAAGATGATCCGGTAATTCTTGAAAAAATGGACTTCCCCGAGCCCGTGATAGCTGTTGCCATCGAACCGAAGACGAAAGCGGATCAGGAAAAGATGAGCGAAGCTCTTCAGAAGTTATCTGAAGAGGATCCTACGTTCAAGGTTTCGACGAACGAAGAAACTGGCCAGACGATTATCAGCGGTATGGGCGAACTTCATCTGGAGATCATCATAGAGAGGATGAAGCGTGAGTTTAAAGTCGGTGCGAATGTCGGCAGACCCCAGGTCGCGTACCGCGAAACGATCCGGAAGAAAGTGGAATCCGAAGGTAAGTTCATCCGTCAGTCGGGCGGCCGCGGACAGTACGGCCATGTATGGCTGACCGTCGAACCGAATGAAAAAGGTAAAGGATATGAGTTTGAGAATGCAATTGTCGGCGGAACAATACCGCGTGAATACATCAAACCGGTATCGGAAGGCATCGTTGAAGCGATGCGGAACGGTGTGTTCGCCGGCTATCCCGTTGTGGACGTTAAGGTGACCCTCTTCGATGGATCGTTCCATGAAGTCGATTCTTCGGAGATGGCATTCAAGATCGCGGGCTCCATCGGATTCAAAGAAGCTGCCGAGAAAGCAGATCCTGTCCTCCTTGAGCCGATCATGGACGTTGAAGTTGTCACCCCCGAGGATTATATGGGTGATGTCATGGGTGATTTGAACGCGCGCAGAGGTAAAATTGAAGGACTCAATACCCGAAAGGACGCACAAATCATCAAGGCTAAAGTTCCGCTCTCTGAAATGTTCGGATATTCAACACAGCTCCGGTCTATGACGCAGGGACGTGCGATTTTTACGATGCAGTTCGCATATTATGAGGCAGTCCCTCAGAATATCGCCGATCAGATAGTGGAAAAAGTAAAAGGAGATGTACTGCTTTCTCTCTAAAAGTTTTTAATAGGTAAAAAAATTCATCTCAGCTAACGAAGGAGATAAACAAATGGCAAAAGAAAAATTTACACGAGACAAACCGCATATCAATGTGGGTACAATTGGTCACATTGACCACGGTAAGACTACGCTCACCGCTGCGATCACAATGGTGCTGAGCAAGAAGGGATTGTCAACAGTTCGCACGTTCGACAGTATTGACAATGCACCGGAAGAGCGCGAGCGCGGTATAACCATTGCCGTGGCACACGTCGAATATTCGACTGATAAACGGCACTATGCCCACGTCGACTGCCCGGGTCATGCCGATTACATCAAGAACATGATAACCGGTGCGGCTCAGATGGATGGTGCGATTCTCGTGGTTGCTGCCAACGACGGACCCATGCCGCAGACAAGGGAACACATCCTTCTCGCCAGGCAGGTCGGCGTTCCGAAGATCGTAGTTTTCCTTAACAAAGTCGATATGGTGGACGATCCGGAATTGATTGAGCTAGTTGAGATGGAACTCCGTGATTTACTGAAGAAGTACGAATTCCCCGGCGATGAAATTCCGATAGTTCGCGGCAGTGCATTGAAAGCAATGGAAAAGGCAATCTTGCCCGATACCAAAATTAACGATCCGGCATTCAAACCGATCCTTGAACTCATGGATGCAGTCGACAGTTATATCCCGCTTCCAAAACGTGATATCGAAAAACCGTTCCTTATGCCGGTGGAAGACGTATTCTCTATTACAGGGCGCGGAACCGTCGGCACCGGACGTGTCGATCGCGGCCGTGCAAAAGTCGGCGACGAAGTTGAAGTCATCGGGCTCGGCGCACACAAGAAAACCGTAATAACCGGCGCTGAGATGTTCAGGAAGGAACTCGATGAAGTTCAGGCGGGCGATAATGCCGGCTTGCTCCTGCGCGGCGTCGAGAAAAATGAGCTCGAACGCGGCATGGTTATCGCAAAACCCGGTTCAATCACCCCGCATAAGAAGTTTACGGCGCAGGTTTACGTCCTTAAGAAAGAAGAGGGCGGACGTCATACTCCGTTCTTCACCGGTTATCGTCCGCAATTCTATTTCCGGACGACTGATGTCACAGGCATCGGCACGCTTCCCTCCGGCACCGAAATGGTTATGCCCGGCGATAATGTTGATAACTTAACCGTCGAATTGATTTCGGAAATAGCTATGGAAGAGGGATTAAGATTTGCAATCCGTGAAGGCGGTCGGACTGTCGGCGCGGGTGTTGTCACAAAAATTCTTGAATGATCTGCAGGAAAACATCCAGTGGCTGGTCAAAAAATACGGATAAAATTGAAGTCGTACGATCACACTCTGATCGATAAATCGGCGGAGAAGATAATCAAAACCGTGAAATCGACGGGTGCGATCGTATCAGGCCCGATTCCATTACCGACAAAACGTACGCTGTACACTGTATTGCGTTCACCAAACGTAGACAAGAAATCACGCGAACAGTTTGAAATGCGGTCCCATAAGCGCCTAATCGACATACTCAATTCGTCGAACAAGACGGTTGATTCGCTGATGAAGCTTGAACTTCCCGCAGGCGTCGATGTGGAGATAAAAGTTTAAGTTCTCTCCATACAATTTTGTATTCCCAACTCCGTGTCTCGTTGACGCGGTGAGAGCTGTATAACTATAATCAAGATGAAGGCAATGAGCGGTATTCTTGGCAAAAAGATAGGCATGACGAGTATCTTCAATGATCGAGGCGAATCAGTTCCCTGCACGGTCATCGAAGCCGGACCATGCTACATCATACAGATAAAGACGATTGATAACGATGGGTACGAAGCGCTCCAACTCGGTTTTGAAGAGAAAAAAGAAATACTCGTCAACAAACCGTTAGCAGGACACTTCAAGAGGGCAAATATCCAACCGAAACGGGTTCTGCGGGAATTCCGCGGATTCGACGTCAAAAAATTCCAGGTCGGGGCGGAAGTGAAGGTTGATGCTCTCTTCACGAGCGGCGATGTCGTTTCTGTATCCGGAACATCAAAAGGGCATGGTTTCCAGGGAGTTGTCAAACGACATCACTTCGGCGGCGGCTTTAAGACGCACGGACAGAGTGACCGTCTGCGCGCACCGGGTTCCATCGGGTCAAGCTCCTATCCCTCGCGTGTTTTAAAAGGGATGAAGATGGCAGGTCGCATGGGCGGAGATCGGGTGACCGTGAAGAATCTTCGAATAATCCAGGTTATTCCTGAATCAAACATCCTGCTTATTCGGGGTTCCGTGCCGGGACATAACAACAGCTATGTTGAGATTCATAAAGAACAATAAAACCTGAAATTGTATGCAGCTGGATATATATAAAAAAGATGGATCGTTAAGCGGCGAGAAGATTACACTCTCCCCCGATATCTTTGAGATTGCTCCGAACGACCATGCTATCTACCAGGCCGTGAGAGTCTACCGGGCGAACCAACGGCAAGGTACTCACAAAACGAAGACCTACGGAGAGGTAAGCGGAAGCGGAAAAAAATTATGGCGCCAGAAACATACCGGTCGTGCCAGAATCGGCGCATTACGGTCGCCTCTGTGGAAGGGCGGAGGGACAATTTTCGGACCGGTACCGCATGATTATTCGATGAAATTACCCAAGCAGGTCAAACAACTTGCACGCAAATCCGCTCTGAGCGTGAAAGCAAAGGAATCTGCGATAAAAATCATCGAAGATTTTTCATTTGAAAAACCTGCAACGAAGGAAATGGTTACGATTCTTAAAGCCCTTAAGATCTCGGATAAGAAAATCCTTCTCCTCGTTACTGCGAAGGATGAACAAGTTTATAAATCCGGACGGAACATCGAAAGGTTCAACGTAATTGAAGCTGCAAAAGCATCAACGTATGAGCTGTTGGATAATCAGGTCCTTCTTATTCAGAAGAGCGCCGTTGAAGTAATCGAAAAGACATTTCATTTATAAAGAATATGACTGGTATACTATTCAAACCGATCGTAACGGAAAAAATTTCAAACCTGCAAGAAAAGGGAATATATGCGTTTGAAGTGGATCCGGACGCGAATAAAATAGAGATTGCGCGAGCCGTAGAGAAGAAGTTTAATGTGACGGTCGTTAACGTCCGGACAATGAACTTTAAAGGAAAGAAAAAAACTCAAATGACGCGACGCGGCCGCTTCGAAGGGCGGACATCTCACTTCAAGAAGGCGATCGTGACCCTCAAAGAGGGTGAGAAAATAGATCTTTTTGCAAACGTGTAACGATTCACCAGGAAGAAAAGTAAAATGGGCATTAGAATATTAAAAGCAAATACACCGGGTACTCGGTGGATGACGATCCCGACCTTTGAGGAAATCACGAAGGGTAAACCGGAAAAATCGCTCCTCCGGCCGCTGAAGAAATCAGGAGGGCGGAACAGCAACGGCCACATCACTTCGCGTCACCGGGGCGGAGGTCATAAACGGTTCTACAGAGTAATCGATTTTAAACGTGATAAAAGAGAAATAGAAGGACGTATCATAGCAATAGAGTATGATCCAAATCGTTCGGCGCGCATAGCGCTTATCCAGTACAAGGATGGGGAAAAGCGTTACATTATAGCACCTGACGGCATCAAAATCGGCGAGGTCATTTCAGCCGGTCAGAGCGCAGAGATAAAAGCCGGGAATGCAATGCCGCTGTCGAACATCCCGGTCGGTACGTTCATTCATAATGTAGAAATCCGTGCCGGCCGCGGCGGTCAGATTGCGCGAAGCGCCGGAAGCTCCATCCAGCTCATGGCAAGGGAAGGTAAGTTCGCACAGTTGCGGATGCCCTCCGGTGAAATCAGGAACGTGCCGGTTGATTGTTACGCAACAATCGGTGTCGTAAGTAACATCGATCATGAAAACGTGAGTCTCGGAAAAGCAGGACGTTCACGGTGGCTCGGAATCCGTCCGCAATCACGCGGCGTCGTTATGAATCCCTGCGATCACCCACACGGCGGAGGTGAAGGGAAATCGCCGCAGGGAAATCCGCACCCTGTATCGCCCTGGGGTTGGCATACCAAGGGTAAGAAGACCCGGCATAAGAAATTGCAATCCAATAAATATATCGTAAAAAGAAGAAAATAATTAACCAAAAGTAATAATGCTTAAGATATGAGTCGTTCACTGAAAAAAGGACCTTTCGTAGATCCGAAGCTTTTCGCAAAAATAGAAGCGATGACAAAATCGGGTCAAAAAAAGGTAATTAAAACCTGGTCCCGCGCATCGACCATAACGCCGGATTTCGTCGGACATACGCTAGCTGTCCACAATGGCAATAAATTTATCCCCGTTTACGTTCATGAGGGAATGGTGGGACATAAATTAGGCGAGTTCGCGCCAACGCGTATCTTCAGAGGCCATCCGGGATTGAAGAGTGAATCATCTACGGGTGAAGGATCATAATATGTTAGAGGCACGTGCAATCAACAGATATATTGGTTCATCGCCGCGGAAAATGCGGCTGGTGATCGATCTCATCCGCGGTAAATCGGTACCCGATGCTCTGAATATACTGCACTTTTCAACGAAACACGCATCGAAGGTTGCGGAAAAAGTTCTTCGGTCTGCTGTATCCAATCTCCAGAATAAGGACGAGGCAAATCGGGCTGATGCAGATTCCCTATTTGTGAAGGTAGCCTTTGTCGATGGCGGTCCGGGACTGAAGAGGATGCTCCCCGCTCCGATGGGTCGCGCATATAGGATAGTAAAGCGTTCAAACCATTTAACGATAATCGTCGCGCAGCGGATCGAGAAAAAGAAGGTGGCTGCCAAACTAAAAGAAAAACAGGTTGCAAAAAAATCATCAACAGTAAAGGAGTGAAGAGAATACTTGGGACAAAAGGTTCATCCGGTTGGTTTTCGTCTCGGAGTCTTGCGGACTTGGGACTCTAATTGGTACGATGAAAAAGAATTTTCCGTAAAATTGCAGGAGGATCAAAAAATCCGCCATTACATACAAAATCGGTTGAAGAAGGCGGGTATTTCGAAGGTATTAATCGAGCGGACGCCGAAGAGGGCGGTCATAACGATACATACATCGCGCCCGGGCATCGTGATCGGCCGCAGCGGCAAGGAAATTACTCAGTTGGAGGAGGAACTGAAACAGATAACAAACAAAGATGTGAAAATTCTGATACACGAGATAAAGAGACCCGAACTTGATGCCTGTCTTGTCGCCGAGAATATAGCGTCACAGCTGGAAGGCCGGATGTCATTCCGCCGGGCTATGAAAATGGCAATGACCTCCGCAATGCGGATGGGATCAGAAGGAATCCGCGTGATGTGCAGCGGCCGTCTCGGCGGAGCGGAAATTGCCAGGTCCGAACAATATAAAGAAGGAAGAATTCCGCTTCATACGCTCAGGGCA
>CAYGXH010000123.1:6072-7932 GCA_964353675.1 uncultured Chlorobiaceae bacterium | reverse complement strand
GCTTCTCTCATTTTTTCAGTATGAATGCTGAATTTGGAAGTTTGTTCGTCGAATATGAAAGCCCCTTCGTCTAGCAGGTAATTAAACTGGAGAGCCATCCCTTTGCCGTGAGATTCGTTGATGCCGAATCTGACAGACCGGAATGCGCCTGCGAGGTACGTGACGTACATCTGTTCCTCGTACGACTTTTCGAATTCACCTTTATCAATGAGATACTGAAGAAGGAATAGACCCGAGATATCCGCTTTTGCTTCTTCGAAGGCGGAATGAACTTCCTTTAAGGATTCACGGACCGTGGTTCTTTTTCCATCTACGGTAATGTTCTGCGGACCGAGACCGTGCATGAGCTCGTGCGCAAGAATGTGGGTAAAAAAAGGGTCAAAGGAAATGAGTTTAATAAGATTATCATTGATCGCCTTACGGGCGATGGGAATGAGAACCATATTGAATTTAGCTTCCATTACGTTTTTAAGCATCACTATCTTGCTGCCTTTTTCGGCAGTAACCTTTTCATCGTTGGGCAGGTTGAACGCCGCCGTCTGTACTCCTGCCCTTGATTCACCGCCGGTTACAATGACATCAACGACACGGATCGGCGCTGATTCACCGATTTTCGGATTCCGATACCGGGGATCGATAGGGAGGTTATTTTCGATTTCCTGCAGGTAGGAGGAAAATTTTTCCAGCTTTTTCGTCTCTCCGTCGTTCCTCAGCGTGATGAATGCCTCGAATGCCGCTTTGTAATTGAAGAGTTCATCCATATAGACTTCGTACGGACCTATCGTCGGTTCTATCTGGCTGTCTAATTCCATCCATGCAAAGTCGCTCTCGTAGTAGTCGTTACTCAGAAATGCGTCTGCACGTGTTGTGAGAAATTTTTTAAGTGAAGGATTCTCGGTTAATGATGCTGCATCCCGCAGAAGGTTTGCGGCAGGATTGAGGTATGCTTTGTATTCATCGCTGTAGGGGACTGCAATAAGCTTTTTTTCGGAATCGCGACGGATTGTATGAAAAAATCCAGTTGCGCTCTTCTTCATAGTATCGTCGCTCAGTCCGGCAATCCATGTAGAAAACTCCTCTTTCGTCATATCTTCCGGATAGTAATTCGCTCCCTCCGGTTTATTAGGGACGCCCTTAATAAATGGTGCATTGTCGTCGAGACCCGACCACGGACTCATATTCCTGCGGAAGTAGTGGAGTTTTTCCTGTCCTTCCGCTGTTTGATCCTTACTCAATTCCGTGAGGAGGTCGATATTTCCGCTCCAGACCTGTCGTAGGTAGATAGAATCCATATATCCGGCAGCTTCTATGAGCTTTTTAAGGACTAGTTTCTCATTGTCCGGAAGTTTTGATACATCTGCCGTGATCTCAATCGGTATAAAGCGCTTGATCTTTTCCGCCAATGGGGATGCATTCTGTCGGGAGCATGATATTGTTGTGAATGCTATGATAAATGTTATGATGGTAACTTTCAAAATGGATTTCATTGTATACTCCTGGATTGTATTAATTTGGAAATTACTGACCGAGCCATATGTATTGATAATGATGTCAGATATTTTAATGCTATAAAAGTTCGTAGAGCAACGGCATTTAAAGATAGGTTGTAGGAACGGTAAAAGCAAAAATGTCGCTTCAGCTTATAAGGAATAAATGTGGATATTGTAATTTGATTTATTAATATTTCATTTGTATATTTTTGTTGCCGCACTTTAGATCCTAATCCCTTCAATAAATCCTTATACACGCACAATCCACAAATTGTAAAACCCCTATGGGGTTTGAATCTGGTGAGGATGCTAGTCTATAAACGTTTAGCCCCTAAAGGAGCTGAAGAATTAATGCGTATATAATGTACCG
>CAYGXH010000123.1:0-5972 GCA_964353675.1 uncultured Chlorobiaceae bacterium | reverse complement strand
CATTCATAGAACATAAATAGACTATATGACACCGTAGGTGTCACACGTTTATAGACCATAATATAAAAAAACAAATTCCAACTCCGTAGGAGTTGAACAGTATGGCAAACACATATACACAAATATATATACATATTATATTCGCCGTTAAAAATCGTGACGCATTGATTTCTCGTATTTGGAAGGAACGCCTTCACAAATACATCACCGGCATCATAAAGAATCAGGGCCACAAACTCATTGCCATTAATACAATGCCAGATCACTCACATATATTTATCGGAATGAAACCAGATACAGCTTTATCTAATTTAGTTCGCGATGTAAAACGGGACTCAACCAATTTTGTAAATAATGAAATCCGATTACCCTTTAAATTCCAATGGCAGGAGGGATTTGGCGCATTTTCCTGTTCTCATTCTCAAATTGATGCCATTGCTAAATATATAATGAATCAAGAGGAACATCACCGTTATAAAATATTTCGTGAAGAATATGAAGGTATGCTAAAGGAATACGCAATAGGCTATGATAATCGTTACATTTTTGATTAGTTGCAGGAATAAATAGAAGGAGGAAAAAATTATATTATTCTCACTCTAACGGGGTAATATGTCGACGGTGCGTCCCCGAATTCCGTTAATGTATTTTAAACCGTATTTATAATTCAATCATCAGCCAATTGATCGCGTTATCCTGCGTGCCATCAATGGGAAATATCAGTTCTGGTCTTTTTAAATGGAGAAATGTCAACCATTTTCTCCCCGGCAATAATGATTTATGAATTTGAAATTCAAAACCTTCCAGCGGTACTACTTTCTGTTTGCCGTCCTCGACGATCTGGCCCACGGAGTTTGCAACCCAGAGATTGTTCGCGCCCCATTTCCAGTCGCTCCAGGATTTACCGTCGAAATCCATTTCACCCAAAGCCGCAGAAACGTGTAGTTTTTTACGGCTGCTTTTCGATTCGGCAATATACAAATCGATTCCGGTATGCATAGTATCGAGAAACTGCACACCAATGTAGAGATATGAGCTGTCCTGCTTCATAAAAATATTTAATTTATCCGGCAGTTTCACGTCAGCTGCATCATCCCATTCGCCCTGTGTAAATTTACCATTCGGCAGTATGTTAGTGCCGTATTTGACTTTAATTTGTCCGATCATCTGCGAGGTATCAACAATGTGCAATCCGAGAATCAGCAGAAAAATGTTCGTATATTTTAGCATTATTGGATCTCCTCATGTTTAACAATTTCACAGAAAAGACTTGATTCATCAACCTCCTCAACCGACACGTGAGCATTTAGTTCGCTTGTTAGCGACAGAAATTCATCAGCGTTCACGGTGGAGGCATGAAAACCGTCCTTACAGAAAATTATTCCGTCTCGTGTCCGTTTGTAATCGATTTCTCCGATCAATCCGGCCTCTGCCTGCAATTGAAACCAGTTTAATCGATCATACCAGATTTTTTCAGAATAAGTAGAGAATAGAATTATCCCTTCGGGTTTTGTAACCCTGTAACTTTCAAGCACTAATTTCCGTTTGTCAACGTGGAAGGCAGATATTCCGTTTTGTATGCATAGAACCACATCAAAAGCATTTTCCTGAAATTTGAGGTCGATGGCATTTTGTTCATACAACCTGTAGTTGTGTATATTTACCAGGTATTCCTCCGCAAGCCGCAGATTAGCCGGTGAGATATCGATGCCGGTCACGAAACTTGCTTTGCGTGCGAGATATGGAATGATGCGTCCATAGCCGCAGCCAAGATCCAGAACACTGTCGATACTTTTTATCTTCTGTAATATGTAGTTTACCTCAGCATCGAGGTATCGTCTGATCCGGATCGGGGCAAGCTCGTAGCATTCCCTCAATTTTTCTGCGGCAAGTCTTTCCCTATAATATGATTCTTCCTTTTCCATCTATATTTATATTTTTTCCACGGGTCCGTCACCTCGCAATATTCGGCCATCATCCCGATTGTACTCCTGTTCATTATTTATTTGTAACCGGGTTTGTGCCTACTGGCTCTCAGTTTTTCTTAGCACGATAAGTACTTTATCCACACGAAGGCCATCCATATCGACAACTTCTATTCGGAAGTTTGCTGTTTCAAACGCATCGCCGGTTGCAGGGATGCGGCCGAAGCGCGTAAGAACGAATCCGCCTACGGTTGTGTAAGAGTGTGGCTCCTCATCAAGCTGAAGCAATGGGAACATCTCTCTGAGATCATCGATAGGAAGCAGACCGTCAACAAGCCATGAGCCATCCGCACGTTGTGTTATCGTCGGTGTTGCTACTTCGCGTAATATTCCGACAATCGCACCGGCAAAGTCGTTTACCGTAACTATCCCGAGCAATCCGCCGAATTCGTCGATTACCAAACCGACAGGTTTGCCGGATTTTTTCAGCATATCGAGTGCCTTGAGAGCTGAAGAGCTTTCAGGAATGCTCGGCATTTCGCGAACTACCGATTGGAGATTCAAATCTTTATCTGTTATTGATTGTATGAGGAGATCCTTCATCGAAACGACACCGAGAACATTATCCAGACTCCCTTCACATAGCGGGTAGTGAGAGTGTCCGCTTTTTTTGATTTTCTGTTGGATGATTTTAATCGGATCTATGGTTTCAAAGGCCACAATATCCTTCCGCACAGTCATGATTGCGTTGACACGCCGGGAGGCGAGGCGGAATACGGCATCGATCATTTCCTGCTCTGCTTTTTCAAAAACACCGGTGACAATTCCCTGGCGAATGAGTATGCGCACTTCTTCCTCAGTTACCGGTTGTCCGTAGGTGGGTTTTACTCTCAGCAGCCAGAGGACAGCATTTGTTGAGAGACTAAGGAATCGTACAGCCGGTGATGTGATTTTCGACAATAGGTGCATTGGCCGGGCAACCGCTGACCCAATCCTCTCCGGATTGCTGAGGGCGATACGTTTCGGTACGAGTTCACCGAAGATGAGCGACAGGTAACTGATTGCAACGACAACAACCGCGATACCGATTGTTTCCGCATAAGGTGCGAGTGTAGGATGTAACGCCAGGTAATCAGCAAGTTGTTCCGCAATCGTAACTCCTCCAAACGCACCGGTAAGAATGCCGATAAGCGTAATCCCGACCTGAACCGTCGATAAAAAGTCCCCTGGTGATTCTGCAAGCTGTAAAGCTGACCGGGCACGCAGATTCCCGTGATCTGCAAGCTGCTGGAGACGTGCCTTGCGGCCCGAAACGATAGCAATTTCAGCCATTGCTAACAGACCATTTATGAACGTTAAAATGACAATGATGATTATCTCTATTGTAATGGTCGACATTGTATACCTCCTTTGTGGTCAGGTTGGTGCGGTTTTTTTCTCCGGTAATCCCATAGTATATTTTATGTGTGAAACTATAATCCCGAGATAAATCAATTTTATTGATGGAGATACGCCAGGAGATGGCGGTCTCGCTTTTCACCTCCTTTTATTGTGACAGATCATGATTAAATCTCAATTCTTTTTACCGTACGAACGCCTGATTTTTTATCAGTTTCGTCATATCGTATGGCGCGGGATCGCCGCCCAAGTATCTATTAAACCAGTCAAGGTGAGCATTGTAATAAAGAGGCATCGACTTCACACCGCTTGGCCAGTGACCGTCGTTCGGAAAGACGATCAACCGTGATGGTACCCTCATCTTCTGGAGATCAGTGAAGAACTCCAGACTCTGTGTATAGGGCACGCGATAATCCTTCTCACCCGTGATGACAAGACAGGGAGTTTTGAAGTTGTTTACCGAGAGGTTCGGCGACCACTTTTGATAGAGGTCGGATTCCCATGGTGCACCGCCCAAATCCCATTCAGGGAACCACAATTCTTCCGTCGCGCCATGCATCGCTTTCAGGTTATAAACACCCATCATAGAAGCGATTGCTTTAAACCGCGTTGTGTGGCCCTCAAGCCACATCATCATATACCCGCCGTACGACCAGCCCATCGCACCCATTCGCTCTTTATCCACCCACGGTACTTTCTCGAGTGAGTCTGCGACAGCCATTACATCTTCATACACTTTACCGGCCCAGTCTTTGGATATTGCCGCAGTGAACTCCTGCCCATACCCGGTGGATCCGTGAGGATTCGGGAATGCAACAATGTATCCGCAGCCCGGATATACCTGCCAGTCGCCGCGGAATGCATCAGCCCACTGCATCTGCGGGCCACCATGAACATTCAGTATTAACGGATATTTCTTTGTCGGATCGAAGTTGTGCGGTTTTACGATGTATGTATGGATACTCTTGCCGGTCGGTGAGGAAATCCACATTTCCTCTGCAGGGCGGATATCCACTTCATCCGTAACTGTTTTGTTAAGGAAAGTCAGCTGTTTGAGATTTTTTCCGTTCGTACCGGCACTCCAGATCTCAACCGGTTCGCCGACGGACCGCCGGACGAGAACAACAGTCTTCCCGTCGTTTGAAAAATCAAATGCATCGATGGTCTTCACATCGATTACGAGAGAAACTGTCCGCTTCCTGATATCGAGCTTGTACAATGGGAAATGTCCATTAACCTGAGCAGTGAAATAAATTGTGCGGGAATCCGGGCCCCATGTAAAATCGTTTACCCAGTTGTCAAATTCTTCCGTGAGGATCGTCCGTTCGCCGGTCGTACGGTCGTAAAGGGCAATACGAAACCGATCCGCTTCGTAGTTTGGGACGGTCTGCATTTTGTATGCGATATATTTTCCGTCCGGAGAATACTGAGGATTACCATCGTATGCGTCATTATCGGCGGTAATGTTCTTCGGTTCACCGCCGCTCAGAGATAAAATCCACAAATCTTTATTTGTCGTTTCAGCTTCGTGTTTTTCACGATTTGATACGAAACAGATCTCGCGTCCGTCCGGAGAAAATGTGAATCCGACACTACCCATATCCCATGCCGGTGAATCGTATTCACCGGGGGTGAGATCTCTGTAACTCTTATCCTGATCGGTGAAGATGATGACGTGTGAATACTTTCCATCCTTCCAGAAGTTCCAGTGGCGGTAAAATAGTTTATCTGCCATATGGGCTTTGAGAGGACCGTCACTTACTGTACTGTCGTTATAGCTGTTGCATTTTATATTTGCCCCGCAATCCGGGTAGACGTCGCTGGTGAAGATAATCGACGATTCATCGGGCGCCCATTCGGGATCGCCAACACCTGCCGGGAAGTTTGTGATCTTCCGTGCTTCTCCGCTGTCGGCAGGTATCTGCCAGACCTGCGGTCCGTCTTCCCTCGTTGAAACGAAACTGATCATTTTTCCGTCTGAAGACCACCGGGGATGATTGTCACTTGCAGGATGATTTGTGAGATTGCGCAGATTACTGCCGTCGTTGTTCATAATGTAGACATCGGAATTTGACTTGCCGCTCTCGAGAAACGATTCCGTTACTACAAATGCGATATTTTTACTATCGGGAGATAATTGAGGTTCGCCGAGATTTTTTAAGCGGTACAAATCAGGAATGGTAAATGCTCGCTTTTGGCCAAAGCAGGAAATTGCGACTGCAAGTGATAATACAATGAACAGAGATTTATTCATATCATACTCCGGGGAAGTGTAGTGTGTAAAATGTGCTAAATTTCTTTGAAGGGAGAATATAATCAAATGGCGGAAGAGATACAATCGCGCGGAAGATGCACAAAATGAAAGGGGGCAGCCGTTTAATTGATTTCAGCTGCCCCCGGATGAACGGAGCTAACTATTATTGTATTAATATTTTCTATGTGTATTCGACGACGATAATACCTATTCCGCCATACTCACCATACGAGGATGGCAGGACGACGGTCGGATTACCGCCAAGAAAGATTACCGCACCCTCGCCGTTGCCCGGAAGCGAGATAGAAATACCCGAAACGGGATTGAAAAATTTGAAATTGCCGGTTATTGGATCGAGAACACTAGCAGATTGATTATCGTACATCATATCGACG
>CAYGXH010000122.1:2475-7943 GCA_964353675.1 uncultured Chlorobiaceae bacterium | reverse complement strand
TTATCAGTCAGAAAAATGACGAGGTGGCAAACTTCAAAGAGCAAATTGATCTAATGCAGGCAAGACTCGGCGCTCCCAGCACGGCTGAACGGAAACTGCAGGACGAGGGAAAAGAGCTTCAGCAAAAGGTCGAAAAAAAGTCTGAACAAGAGCAAACGATAAGACGTGTAACCGGAATGTTCTCGGAAGAGGAAGGTGATGTCGTTCGTTACGGTGATGAGGTCACCATACGGTTGTACGCCCTGACATTTCCGGTAGCGAAAGACATCATCGAGCCGCAGTTCTACCCGCTATTGAAGAAAGTCCAGGATGTAATTAAAAAATTTCCTGGTTGTTCCGTAAGAATCGAAGGCCATACCGACTCTCAAGGCAGTGACGATGCGAATCAGACTCTCTCGGAGAGAAGGGCAAAATCAATCGCAGAGTACCTAATGGCCAATATGGGCGTTGAAATTCCGATCAATCATCAGGGATTCGGAGAGAGCAGGCCTATAGTGAGCAACGATACGCCTGAGGGACGCGCGAAAAACAGACGAATTGATATTGTTATTATACCGGCATGGGCTGGCCGTGTGAAATAATTCATGCGAATTCTAAATATGAAATTCCACCAGAAAAGAGTATATTTCAAATAAATATATTGTGAAAGGGTAAATGGAACCAAGGGAAGTACTGACAAAATTAAATTTTGGAAGAGTTGATGCCGAGTCCGATACGCGGTTTGAGTATTGCTTCATCGGAACTGATATGCTCCGTCACGTTTTAACTCCTCAGCACTCGCTCGTCCTCGGTAGTAAGGGATCGGGAAAGAGCGCCGTGTTTCGTCTCCTCTGTACCGACAAGAATCACCTTAAGCCGCTTCTCCCAAAGGGGTACGAAGATATTTTCCCAATTCCGGTGTATGGCTTGTACAACGAAGAGTATATCTACGGTACCGAGCTTAGGGAGATGAAAACCGGATCTATAGACGATTTTCGATACTTCTGGCTGTTGATCGTGGGATTAAAGACCGTTTCTTTCTTATCCCAGGATGAAAAAATCCGGTCGCTCGTCAATAAGAGTAAAGACACCGATTTGAAAAATGCCTATAAGGTTATTTGCCAGGTTGTCGATGACCTTGGAATCGAACAGGATCGGACGACAATAGGTAAATTAAAACAGCGCATAGGTCAACTCGTGAAACCTGCTTCCCGTGAAGTAGCAGCAACCGGTGAGTCCGTATCGAAACTGCTCGAAGGAGATTTCCGGCACAAAACAGGAATGAGCGTCACGGCGATGCTCGATAAAATTGATATTGTTCTCCGGGAAACAAATACACTTGCATGGCTGATGCTGGATAAACTTGATCTCATGTTCATCGATGATTTCGAAAAGCTAAAGGCATCGATCACGGGACTTGTTCAGCTCCTCATCGAACAGAGTAACCGGTTTAAAAACATTCATTTTAAGATATTTCTCCGATCAGATATATATCGCCAGCTGCGCATCGTTAATAAATCTCATCTTATAAGTTACACAACGGAAATGAAGTGGAACGATTCGCTCCTTCTTAAACTGCTTGTCTCCCGTGCGGTCGCGGAACCCGTCGTCCAGAAGTACTGTGAGGAACTTGTAGGGGATGAAGTGAAGGTCTCCGACGTGATTAACGGTGATGATGAGGATGTGCTGAAATTATTCTATGCCATTTTTGAATCAACAATGGCGGGGACCGATGATACTGAATATGACATTCCCTTTCTGCACACATGGATGCTGCGCAATCTGACCGACGGTATGGATAATGTATATCCGCGCGAACAGATTCACCTGGGTAATCTTGCCGCTGAAAAACAGATAGAGATTAACCGTAAAGAGGGAGAGCATGCCTCCAAGCGGCTGATAAGCTCAAGAGCTCTACGGGAAGCATTTGCAATGCTGTCGATCTATCGCTGTGATACTTACCTTTATTCAGAGTTTCCACACCTCGCAAAGCACTTCGATGTTTTTCGCGGGATTGAAAAAGCGCATTTCACACGCGATGAGCTGTATGGATTATATGAAAAATTAACGCCAAATCGCGATGAAGGTATCCGGGCAGTGTTTGATACCGGACTGCTGAAACCGATGGGTCGGTCCGTCGACTCAAGTATGGAATTTAAAATCCCGCTTCTCTACCGAATCGGTCTCGGCATTACACAATGGGGAGATACGTTAGGATCAGACCGCGGCGGACATCTCGCATACGGAGATAGCAAGACATACGATCCGGATTAACAACAGGAGAGCGTTGTGAATCGCCTGTTCTTTTCTCTTTTCCCTGAACAAATTCCTCGCAGGGATTTCTTTTATCTAATTTTAGCTGTTATAATCTCCCGCGTTCCATTTTTATTTCTCGGTTACGGATCGGATGGTGATGCCTGGCGATCAGCCTGGAGCGCCCGAACATTATGGTCAGAAGGAAACTATTATCCATCGAGGTTTCCGGGATTTCCTCTCTTTGAAATATTAAATGCACCACTTGTGGGAAGCGGTGGCGCATTCCTCTCAAATAGTTCTACGCTGTTACTATTTCTGCTGAGTCTTGTTATCTTCGCACGCATTCTCGCTCTGCTTGAAGTTCGTCCTGTACGATCGACGCTCTGGACTTTCGCCTTTTTACCGCTTCTCTGGAAGAATTCTGCTGTAACGCATGATTATATTTGGGGACTCCTTTTTATTTTGACGGGTTTATTTTTTCTTTTGAAAAACAAGGTGACAATATCAGGAATCTTCTTCGGACTTGCTGTCGGGGTACGTCCGACGCATTTTATTATTTTAATACCGATCGTGTACTATCTTTTTTCTATGGGGAGAAAGAAAGGTCTTTTACCGTTTATTCTCTCTCTCGGCGGAGTGTCGTTACTCTGCTACCTTCCCGTTTTCCTAAGACCGGAGTTCGCACATGAGGCGAACGATTACGCTTTTACAGTACAACGATTTTCACCGACCGAAATTATGGCCTTCTTCGGTTACCGCTCGGTTTATTCGATTGGATTACTCGGCGTATTGTCGATCCTGATCGCTCTTCTTTTTAACCGAAAACGGGTATTTAAAATAGTTCAATCAGAAAAAAAGGTTAAGTTCGTAATTATTGGCATAATGAGTATGCTCCTTCTATTTTTGTTTTCCCCTGACGAGAAAGAATATCTGATCCCACTGATTCCATTTCTTCTTATTTTTTTATCGTCAGTCTTTCCCACCCGTATTTTTATGTTCATATGTCTCTGTTTAGTCAGTTATTCATTTATTAATATCGACATCATCGAACATGATTTCCGCAACCAGCATATCGCCCCGCGCATTACCAACGGATTTGTTATCGATGATTACCTGAAAAGAATAAAAGTACTCAAAATGCGGGAAGAAATAACATGCTACCCATTTCCGGATTCATCTGTCGTTATGGCAGGAATGGGTCCAATATTGTGGTTTGAAAACGATAGTTTAGCGTATGTGAAGGATGGTTACAGTAAATTTGGAACATCGGAAGCTGCAGTCTTTCAGAGCCGAAAAGAGCAGTACATCGTGTATGAATTATCCGAGTTGCATCGCCGACAATTACAGAAGGAGGGCTATCGAATATTTTATATCGGGGAAATGAAATCCTACATCGAATCTTTTATGCATTCAAATCTTGATACTTCTGCCTTCACACCGATCGAAATTGCCATTCCTTAATTGCTTATCATACCCACTCATCGTATCTTCCTACTATGGAACATGTCATTATTGTCCATCATCACGAAATTGTCCTCAAGGGAGATAACCGTAATTATTTTGAGAATCAGCTCCGGAAAAACATCCGACATGTGCTCGGCGATCTAATTCCGCATGATGCTATATCGGGCGGGTACGGCAAGTTTGTTATCAGATTGAGCGAAGAAAATCTCACCAATGAAATTATCCTCCGGCTCGGTTATGTCTTCGGATTGGCAAATATCTGCATTGGACTGAAAGTCAGGCAGGATCTCGAGACATTCTGTACCGCCGCAGAACGCTTGCTCGAAGGGATTGATTTTAAAACCATCAGGATCCATACGAAGAGGCCCGACAAATCATTTCCACTGAAATCTGTAGAAGTGAATACGGCAGTCGGCGCTCATATCTGTTCTTGTTTCAATACGGGAGTTGATCTATCGGTGCCTGATGAGACAATCCGTATCGATATTGTCGATGGCGGAGCGTATGTTTACCGGACGAAAATACCGGGAGCAGGAGGATTACCATCAGGTACAGGTGGCAGGGTGGTGGCTCTTCTCTCATCGGGATTTGATTCTCCCGTGGCATCTTGGAAAATCATGCGGCGGGGGGCTTCGGCTGTTTTTATTCATTTCCACAGTATGCCGTATACGGGTCAGGCTTCGCTCGAACAGGTTCGACAGCTCGTACGCCTGCTTACGAGGTACCAGTTTTTATCAAAGTTGTACATCGTTCCCTTTGCTGATTTGCAGAAAGAAATCGTACTTCATGCGCCGCAGTCGCTCCGTATCATACTCTATAGGCGGATGATGTTGAGGATTGCCGATGCCGTCGCGCATAAAGAAGAAGCTGAAGCGCTCGTCACAGGTGAGGCTGTCGGTCAGGTTGCTTCACAAACGCTTAGAAATATCCGGAATATAGATTCAGCAGCGTCGTTGCCGATTCTGCGCCCACTCTCCGGAAATGACAAGGAAGAGACAATGGCAGTCGCGCGCACGATAGGCACGTATGAAATTTCAAAGGAGCCGTATGATGACTGTTGTTCGTTTCTTGCGCCGCGAAGACCGGAAACCTGGTCGGATTACCGGCAAATTGAAGAGGCTGAATCGAAACTGGATATTCCTGTGCTGATCGATGCCGTTATGGCGAAACTGGAAGTCGAACGCTTTAGTTATCCATAAGATTAATAGATTATTGATGGAGGACGATATTCTTCGGAAATGAGATAGCCCGCCTTAATTTTTGCTTTGTTTTTCCGGCGGAAGTTTATTATTATCAATAAATTCAGCACAAAAGGAATAATCCATGGGCACGACAATAACGGTAAAAAACAACGGCAGTATTCAGATCGATGGCGAATTCGAGCTCTGCGATCAGACGGGGGATAAATTTAATCTCTCCGGGAAAAAAACAATTTGGCTTTGCCGCTGCGGAACAAGCAAAAATAAACCATTCTGCGACGGTTCCCACAAGACGGCGGGCTTTCAGTCGGAGGTTCGGGCACAAAAGTAAGCTGTTAGACGGAAACGTATAAGAAAGGATCGAACATGTTGAGATACACTTTAGGATTGACGGTAATGGCGCTATTCTTCGTCGGAACAATCCTTGCCCAATTTGAAGGTATAATGGATATGAAGGTAACGGGTGCCGATGTAGGAAAAGATGACAACATTCTCTATACAATGACCATCAAGAAAAATTTAATGGCGACGGAGATAAAAAATCCTACTGTTGCCAACAGGGCAGGTAAA
>CAYGXH010000122.1:0-2465 GCA_964353675.1 uncultured Chlorobiaceae bacterium | reverse complement strand
GGCGATAAACAGGTAGTTTGGATACTGAATGATGAAGAGAAGTCGTACTTCGAAATCTCGCTTAAGGATGAGACGAAATCCGAGAAACGAAAGAAAGAATCTAAAGCGGAGGAGTTTGCAGCGAAAGTTAAAAAAACGGGAAATAAAGAGACAATCCTCGGTTACCTCTGCGAGGAGATTATCATAGAGGGTGAAGACGAGGTTACACATATCTGGGGTACTCAGAAATTAGGCGACCTCTACGGCACGATGATGAAATCGTTCAGCGAGATGGGTATGCATGAGGGAGGAGACCGCTCACGCGGGTGGGATGATGAGATCTCAAAACTCGCGATGTTCCCACTTAGAGTAGTTTCAAAAGAAAACAACAAGGTGGTTCTAACTCAGGAGGTAACGAATATCCAGCAGAAGAGTATACCAGAAACGGTGTTCGATGTTCCGAAGGATTATAAAAAACAGTCGTTTGATTTTGACATACAGAATATGATGAAACAGATGCAAAAAGAAGGTAAAAAGCATAAGGAAAAAGATAAAGATGATCCAGGTGAAAATATCGACATGGAAAAATTGATGAAGCAGTTAAAGGACGCCCAAAAAGAAGATGAGGATACAACCGACGGCGGATATTGAGCGCACTAAAAACATCAGAATTAAACTGCACAATAAATATTTTGAATTTTCACAAAAGCCGAATCGATATTCAGGCGAATGATATAATATTATTTCAGGAAAAATATATAGATGAAAAGAACACGACGTGAATTTCTCGCAAAACTCGGCGCCACAGTCGGCGCTATTACGATTGGAAAGAATATCATGCTACAATATGATGCGCATGCTGAAGAAACTGATGCAACACAGATCCAGGTGCTCGGCGGCAAGGGAGGAGACCGTGTGCAGGTCGATTTCAGATATGCTCCCAAAGATTGGCAATCAACATACTGTTTCCCGGATGATCCCCACAAGAGCCTTGTGGGAAGGTTAGGTGATTTGCGTTGTGGACACGAAGGGATAGAAAAGGATGAGAAAATTTTCCCGCATGTGATTACCATCGGTCTGAAAGGACGGGAACCACTTAAATACATCGATCAGAAACTCGAATCCCCATGGATACCGATCATCACAACATCTTTGGACGGAGGGGATGTTCTCGTTACCCTGACAACGTTCGCATCGAAAAATGAAGATGAGGGACGGGTCGACAATCTCCTTGTTGAAATCAAATCAAAGGGCGGAGTAAAGGTTCAATGTTCGCCGGAGATAATACTAAAATCGGCAGATAAATTTCTCCTGATCAGCGACGATGATTACTCGGTTATACAGACTGACGACGTTGGAAAGAAAGTATTTTTTATAGTTGATCGACCTGCAGTAGTATCTGAGAGTGAAGGGGAAAAACGCTACGACCTCTCAACGTCCGATGTGGAAGGTGAGAAACCATTAAGGTTCTTTGTCCGTTTCCCGCAAGACGGACAGGATTTCGACATGCTCGAAGATGGACTGGAAGAACCGGAAGAACTCCTTGAAGGAACGCGACAATTTTGGCAGAAACTCAAACCCACTGAAGGAAAGGTTGCGTGGGGGTTGATTGATCCGTATGAGAGTTTTTTCACGGCAAGCGTTCGGAATATACTCCAGGCGCGGGAAGTGAAAAATGAAAAAAAAGTGTTCCAGGTCGGACCGACTATCTACAGGGGCTTGTGGGTGGTTGATGGCCTTTTCATTACTGAAGCCGCGCGTTACCTCGGGTACGATCGGGAAGCACAGCAAGGTCTGGAGGCGATTTGGGAAAAGCAGGGAGAGGGCGGTATATTCAAGGCGGGCGCCGGGGAAGCTCATTGGAAAGATACGGCAGTTGCAGTGTATGCACTGATACGGCATGCGGAACTGACACAAAACTGGGACTACTTTAATCGGATGTATCCGGATGCATTTAATGGATTAATGGCGCTCAGGGATCTGCGTGATAAAGCATATAAGGACGGTACCTCCAATGGTAACTATCGGCTTTTGCCAAAAGGTTATGGAGACAGCGGTATCGGGGGAATCCGTGAAGAGTTTACAAATACTCTTTGGGCGCTCGTTACACTCAAGGCGCTCGATGTTGTTGCCTACCGTATCAATCTGCAAAAGAGGTCCCTTATCAAGGAATTCTACGGGGAATTACGCCAATCATTCTATGAGGCGATGCGTCAGGAAAAAAGGCAACATCCCAACGGATTTTCATTCCTTCCGATGCTTATGAAGAGCGATCCGAAATGGAACGAATCGGATCTAAAGAAGCTACCGCGATTTCAGGCGGCACAGATTTATCTTTCCCACGCGATTTTTCCGGGCCTGCTCTTTGTAAAGGATGATCCGATCGTCACAGGGCATGTGGAACTCATGAAAGCGGTTGTGAAGGAAGATATTCCTGCCGAGACGGGCTGGCTTTCTGATAACGCGGTCTGGGCATATAACGCCCC
>CAYGXH010000121.1:0-7958 GCA_964353675.1 uncultured Chlorobiaceae bacterium | reverse complement strand
GTTCAATCCCGCAGTATCTATCCGGGGAGATTTTAAGTTGCGCATGCGTACGATAAACAATCCGAAACCGATCACAAGGCTTACAATCATGATCACCACGAGATAGGTATTAAGACCAAGATCTCCGAACGAATGCACTGAAAAATTCGATAGTATGCCGCTACGCGTGAGGAACGTCGCATAGAGTACAAGATTGAATGTCAGCAGTGCGAGAAAGATGTTCATTTTCTGCAGCGATCCTTTTGCCTTGTAAATGACGAGTCCGTGAATCAGCGCAAGTATTGTTATCCACGGGACGAGCGACGAATTTTCAACAGGATCCCATCCCCAGAATCCCCCCCAGCCCAGAACCTCGTAAGCCCAGAAGCCGCCGATAATTATGCCTGCACCCAGGGCAATACCGGCAAATAGCGACCATGGCAATCCGAATGCCAGCCAATTTGTATAATTCTTTCTTTTAAGGCCCGATACTGCCAGCGCGAATGGAAATGTGGTTGCCGCATAACCGATAAAGAGAATCGGCGGATGAATAACCATCCATGGGTCCTGTAGGAGAGGATTAAGACCGCTGCCATCGGGCGGTATGGGAGTTAGGATGTCGAACGGACTTTTCGAGAGAAGTATGAGATACAGGAATCCGGCAAAAGAACTGACAACAGCCATCGCGTATTTATCAAGATACTTCAGCATACGGCGCATCATTAAACCCATTACACCTACCATAACCGCCCAGAGGAGGAATGTGCCTTCTTGACCAGCCCAGAACGAGGATATCAGATAGAATAACGGCAGATCGCGAGAGCTATAGTGCGCCACGTATGAGTACTGAAACTGATGAGTGATCAGCGAGTAAAATAGAATCGCTGACGCAACAATCCCTGCAAAGATACTGACGGAGAAGAGCCTGTCAGAGTAGCTTTTCCCCGGAGACGATCGTAATTTCTGAGCAATACCTAACTTACTTTCCTCCAGCAGGTAGAAAATTGTAGCACCGATTGAAGAGAGAAAAGCGATGATAATGGTTATATTTCCGATATTCATAATTTAGCTTTCAACTAGTGGGATATCCTTTTCAGTAATTTCCGTGGCACTCCTTGCAGTTGATTTCTTGCCATGAATCACCGATCTCTTCGGGGTGCTGAAACGGAAGACCTGCTACACTCAACGAAGTCGGTCGGGGATCCGTTCCCTGATAGAGTATGGTATGACAGTCGTTACAATCTTTCGTTAAGACATTTCCATCCGGACTAATATGTTTTCCGTCGTGACAGCGGAAACAGCCGAGTTCAGTCATGTGACCGATATTATTCGGATACGCTTTCCAATTGACATTCATGCGGGGGAAAATGTTGTTGCGGTACTGTAATACGAGTTCTTTGCCGGCCGCTTGTATAAGTTCTTTTTTCCCTTCCAATACCGACGGATTATTTTTCCGGTAATAATTTTCGATCACTTTGGGGATACTGTCCGCTGCCGCCTCAGCGGTTCCATAAGAATCTCCGAGCGCCTGCAGTGCGACTGTACGGATATTCGGAAGCTCCGTGCTTATTGCACCCACAGTTAGACTTTGATCCACAATACGGACCGGCGGTCGGTAAATATGGGAAGGCCTATTGTGACAATCGATGCAATCCATCGTGCGCCGGGGTAAAGATTTCACGTCACCGGCTATTTCGAGAGCTTCAGTTGAAATGTATTCTGTTTCCTCACCGGTTTGTTTGTTCTTAGATTTTACCAGGGGAATGACCTGTCGTTGTGTGTCCGCAGCTACGTAGGTGATTTCGTTAGCTATATTCATGGACCAATGAATACCGCTCGTTGGGATTCGGCCTGCCGTACCGCCGCCTACTTTCATGAGGAGCGCAATCGTCCACGGTGTGTTCTGTTCATCTGATTTGAAGTAAGTATTGACGTATTTTTTTTCACCAGAAAAGTGTGAGGGCCAGTGGCATTGCTCGCAAGTTTCCTGAGCCGGGCGCAAGTTTTCGATTGGAGTTGGAATCGGCTTCGGATAGACATTCGCCAAGGTAGCATATACCTGGTATGCCCCAGACAGTTTCGATCGTACATACCATCCCGCTCCGGCACCTACATGGCAATCCACGCATTTTACTCTAGCGTGCGGGGAATTTTGATACGCGATGTACTCCGGTTCCATGACTTCGTGACATGTGGCTCCGCAGAATTCTACAGATTCTGTCCACTCGAAAGTGCGGTAGCTCCCGTATGCGGTGAAGAGGAGAAATATAACCGTCAGTGTCGTTATCGCGGTAGCCACTACCCTCTGCCTGGGAACGTTTAGATCAAGTGTAAATGACAATCGACTCGATGGTTTCCCCTTTCTACGCCGGCGTCGTTCCCTCCAAGCGCCGATAAAGCAGAGTATCAAACCGAATATCAGGAAGGCAGGTACGATAACGTAACCAATGATACCAATATACGGAGGGGATTCTTTTTGCAGAAGCTCAACGAACGTAAGAAAAATTGTAGTCGCCAAACTTACCGCAGCTACTGCAGCCCCAATAATTGAAATAGGATTATAGAATGACGGGAAAAAGATTCTTGACTTTCCTCTCTGCTCTTCAGAAACCATATATTTCCTCTTTTTTTATTCGTATTAACCGTAGGAAAACAAGAGAAATATACTTCATCGTATTACCCCTCAGGTTTATCCTCATCGGTTATTTTTTCATCAGCAGGCGGCTCTTTGCTTTTGGCTGCTTCTTCTTTCTTTTTAATCTCCTCAAGTTCCAGCGGATGCTCGTGATGCATCTCTTCCTCCGTGAGCGTTCCTTTCCAGAAAGCCACGTTGAGAGGGTATATATCGGGATTGAATATAACAAAATAAAGATGCCACACGATAATGGCGAGTGTCGCGAGCCATGCCTCGTAGTAATGGACCGCCCGGGCGGCATCCCAGCCCAGTTTTGTAAGGACACCTAAAAAAGTATTATCCAACCAGAGGATAATCCCAGTTGCTCCCATGATAACAGTTCCCCACACAAGCGCCCAGTATTCACTTTTCTCGATGTAGCTGAAGCGCTTGAACTGTGGTTTCTGCTGAGATAATCCTGTATTATACTTCAGGAAATCTAGAGCATCCGTGAGGTCTTTTTTCTCGGGTAGCAGGTCATGGATGAGTTGTTTTCCCCGCGGCACGAAAGATATATAGTAGAGGTGGTAGAGGCTCACAACAAGCAAAACCACTCCGGCTGCTCGGTGGACAATATTGCGAATATCAAACATTAACGGACTCAGATTCCTTATGGAGACAACCCACCAGGCATCAGGATATCTGAGCGCAAATCCTGTGATAACAAGTGTAGTAAAACTAATCAACAACGTGCCGTGCTGAATCCGTTCGTTAAACGTCATTCGGAGGTAAAGGCGGTGTGAAGAGATGTGTTCGGGGACTGCACCTCGACGAATCAGCAGTTTACGCTTCGATTTTTTAACGAAATCGAGTACGTTGTGGATAACCATCCCGCCGATTATAACCACTATCAATATGATGTATCCGGTGGAAATCCAGTAGAGCAGTGGTTCCTCAGTTGGATTCATAGTAATATGAACAGATCCTACAGTAAACCGCTGATTGGCACCGGGATGACATTTCCCACACGTTTGAACAAGATTATTTTTATGAATTGTCGATGTTGAGTCAGTTGATGATTTAATATTATGCACTCCGTGGCAGCTTGCACAGTTTGCGACTTCAACCGATCCGGCTTTATTTGCCAGACCGTGGTAACTGTCGGTAAACGTGGTAAATCGGTCCGATGAGAGTCCGTATTTTTGGGTTAATCTCACTGAGGAGTGACAGGGCGAACAAACCTGAGATGAAACGTTGAGGGCTTCGACCCGCGACCGCGGATTATCCGGAGATAATATTTCATGCTCGCCGTGGCAATCGGTACATGTCGGCGCGTCGCTGACACCTCTCTGTAAAGCGACTCCGTGGATGCTTTCATCGTACTCATGCATGATGTCCGTATGACACGTTCCGCACGTCTGCGACATATTGACTTTATTCACCCGCGAGTTATTTTCAGAACCTCCGGCTGCAGTGTGGCTGCCGTGACAATCGATGCAGTTTGCTGCTTGAGCATTCCCCTCACGCAGTGCAGTTCCATGGACGCTCTTTTCATATGCGAGAATGAATCCAGATGAAGGAGACGTTTTTGCCCGCACCTCAGGATTATCCAGATGACAGGCAAGGCACATCTTATCCTGTTCCTGTTTCAACAGGAGCGAATCCCGGATACCTGAAAGGTTTGAAATTTCGAAGCGGTGGCACGTCAGACAGTGTGGTGCGCCCGGAATCTCAGCCGCGACAGCCCGTTGGTGGGCAGATACTGTGTATTGCTCGAAAATGTCGGAGTGACATTCGCGGCACGATTCCGAAATCCGTATCTCATAACTTGAGATGTCTGGCACATTTGATGAGGGAATGCGGTGAACATCGTGACATTCCCGACACTCTATCCCGACTGTTTTACCATCCCGGAAGGATTGGGCAAGTTGTGGATGGAAAACATGCTTCGCTTGTAAATCCTTATGACATTTTACACAGGCAACGGAAAGCGGGGATTCACGGTGTGGAATAATATCTGCCTGGTAACCTTTATGACACTCAACGCAGTTGAGTGCACCATGGGATGACGCCGTAAACGACTCCCCGTCGAGAAAAATGGATACCTGTTTTCCCTTTCTCTCCATCGTCAGCGAGGCATCACTATGACAACTCAGACAGTCATCATTGGATTGCGCCGGCGCGTTAAGCGGAGGGAAAATGATAAAAAAACTAAGGGCTAAGCCGAGGGAGAGGAACAGTTGATTCATAGAACACTGACTCCCTGCCGGTGCCATGATTGTGTTGGTTACCCGCATCAGCAGGGAGTACTGGACGTTACTTGAAATGAGGTTTATGATTTTTTGGGGACGGGGTGTTTAATTTTATCCCGCATCTCTTTAAATTTAAATTCCTTAAATGTCGGACTCTTTTCATTATGGCATGTTTTGCAGTGCTTCTCGATTGCCGCCTCATCCTTATATTCAGTCATGCCTGCTGCAGCTGCTTTTGCCTTGTCCTTCATAACGTTCATAGCCTTGTAGGCAGATCCGGCGCCATGACACGTTTCACATTGTACACCATCTTTTGCATCGAAGGTTTTTTCAACGAGCTTTACATCGGCAGTTATGGTGTGGCATGAGAGACATTCAGGAGACTCGGCTGCAGGTTTCTTCAATCCTTTTGCTTTTGCAATCTCTTCAGCTTTTGCCTTGGTGAGTGTCTTGTACGCTTCGGCATGCGGGGATTTCTGCCAGATAGTGAATTGTTGTCCCTGTTTCTCTGACTGATGACACATCTTGCATGACTTGACGCCCACATACTTATTATCGCCGGCATATCCGACGGACATCGTTACGATTACAAAAGCACATATAATGAACAGAGTGATGATGCGATTCATGATAACTCCTATCGTATCGTTTATGATAAATGATTCATTCAATATTTTTTTCACTTATTACCGGCCGGCTTCAGATGCAGCTGCTCGTCGATATCCGACTCTTCCATGAGTTTCATCTGCATTTGTGCGGGTTTCACGGAGAGAACCGGAATAGGGGAATAGCGGACAACCCTCTCGGCAACGCTTCCCATCAGTACATGGGCAATACCGGTACGACCGTGAGTTGATATAATAATGAGGTCAACTTTTTCCTCCTGGGCAAGCTTCACAATTTCTCTGGACGGATCGCCTTTCCGGAGCGCCATTGTGACAACGTGTGTTTCCGTGAAGTACTGTCCCGCAATGGCACTCAACTGTTTCATTGCAGCCTTTTCAATCGCCGCGAAATTTTTATCAGTGCGTTTCTTCCCTTTTACTTCCCTCCGCATTGTATTCTTATCAAGGACGTGGAGCAGATAAATTTTCGGTGTTTGGAGTTCGAGGAGGATCTCCGCGTACTCTAGTGCAACCATGGAGAGCTTGGAGAAGTCCGTGGGTACGAGTATCTTCTTGATCATTCTATCGTTCATCAGCGCTGAGTTTCCTACACAGGTTTTAGTTGCCGCAATATATGAAAAAAGTAAAACAAATGATATGCCGATCCTTTGCTGGGAATTCTATGCTTTTAATGCAGTTTCTTCGGGTTAATTATCAAAAATGAAAATTATGTGAGTTAAATTACCTACTCCTGTGGGATTTTTAAATCTTTTATTCTTCGATATAATGTAGGAAGACTGATCTTCAACGCCTGAGCAGTGGTTTCTTTATTAAAGTTATGCTTTCGGAGTTCCGCAAGTATGTACTGGCGTTCGATGTTGTTCATGGCGGCTTCGAGTGACGTGTAAGCGTCTCCGATATCTATTGTGGAACCGGCGCGGAAAAACTCGGGAAGTTCGCTGGCTGTGATGTAGGGACCATCGCAGAATATGACTGCTCGTTCGATTATATTTTCAAGCTCGCGAATTTCACCCTTCCACTCGTGCTGCATGAGCAGCTGCATGGCCGTGTTGTCGACAGCCTGAATGTCCTTCCGCATTTCCTGGCGGAACTTCTTTACAAAGTGATCGACGAGCAGTGGAATGTCTTCCTTCCTCTCCGCAAGAGATGGCAGTTTGATGTCTACCACGTTTAATCTGTAAAATAGATCTTCGCGGAACCGGCTGTTTGCGACTTCTTTCTGGAGGTCCCTGTTGGTGGCAACGATAAAGCGAACATCAACGGAGATGAAGGTTGACATCCCTACCGGTGTAATTTCCTTCGCCTCAATGGCACGAAGTAACTTTACCTGAAGCTGCATAGGCATTTCACTTATCTCATCAAGAAAAAGGGTCCCGCGGTCCGCAGCTTTGAAGTATCCCACCTTATCGGCAACAGCACCGGTGAAGGCGCCTTTCTTGTGTCCGAAGAGTTCACTCTCGATAAGGGTTTCCGGTATGGCTCCGCAATTTACAGTAATGAACGGTTCCTCAATGCGTTTACTGTTGTAATGAATCGCTTTTGCCACGAGTTCCTTACCCGTACCGCTCTTTCCCGTAATCAGTACCGTGCTGTCTGTTGCAGAAACTTTCTGAATGAGATCGAAGACCCGCTGCATCGGCAAACTTTTTCCTACGAGATTTGAAAAATTTGCTTCCTGTTGCAGCTCCCGCCGCAGGAACTGATTCTCGAGCACAAGTTTCTTGTGATCGAGGAGTCGACGTAGCTTCACAAGCAACTCATCAAATTCTATCGGTTTCAGGATGTAATCACTCGCGCCCGCCCTCAAGGCGGCGATGGCCGTCTCCAGCGATCCGTACGCAGTGATGATAATTACTGCCGTCTGAGGATTCATCTGGACAACCCTTTCGAGCAACTCGATTCCCTTCATCTCCGGCATTTCCAGATCCGTAATGATCAGGTCGTATGATTCTGTGATGAGTTTCTGGTAAGCTACCTTCCCGTTTTCAGCTTCACCGACACTGTATCCTTCCTTCCGAAGAATAAATGATATAGACTCCCTTATTATCTGCTCGTCATCAACAACTAAAATTCTTTCCGACATGGCACCGATCTCTTTCTCTAAGACTTAACATAAAATGACGATGAATCTGTACCTTACTCCGCTACCGCAATAAACTGTAACATCCTACCCCAAGGATTTGACTTAACCCGCCCGATCCAGAAAAGATAAATAGGTGTTTTACGACATACTTGAAGATACCATGAACGCCGTGTCTTTAATTCAGCCGCGAATGGAATGGAATTCTACTTCAATCGGTTCTGCATTATCGCAGGATTAGTCCTCCACATATTAAACTCACCTCAGGCAGAATACCTTCTGAAAATTACTTTCTTTGCACTGAATTCGGAGATTTTTTTTCCTTTGTTATAATTTAATTATATTATGCATAAATAGCTAAAAATGATTTTTTAATCCTGAGAAAGAGAGAAGGGGCTTCCTCATCG
>CAYGXH010000120.1:0-7966 GCA_964353675.1 uncultured Chlorobiaceae bacterium | reverse complement strand
TTTTCAATACTTGGATTAACGCAATACCGTTAAAGTTTAATATTTTTTTACTGGAATTACAAAATACGCGAAAAATCAACTCTCCGGAGAATTACACCGTCAATTCCTACCGATAAATGACCCTAATTTGTACTTTATTTTAAGGCAAAAAATGTGGAATAATGCAGGTATGACAAAAACAATTATACGACGCTTAAAGACATCTGACAGCCCCGTTATGGGGGCTGTCAGAAGAGGTAAATACAGAAAAAAGGAAATCTGTTTAACGATAATACATCTACCGCACAAGGATCATGGTATTCGTTTGAATAAAGCCCTGAGCAGTCATCCTGCAGTAGTAAACGCCGCTTGGGATATCCTTTGCTTCCCATAAGACCGTATGGTATCCGGCTTCCTGGAATCCATCGAAGAGGTTCGCAACTTCCTGTCCGAGAACGTCATAAATTTTTATAGCCATCCGGCTGTTTATTGGAAGCTGATAAGATATGAGCGTCGACGGATTGAAGGGATTAGGGAAATTCTGCTCAAGCGAAAAAATCTTCGGAACTTCGGGATTCTTCAATGCCGAAATTACCAGCTTGACTGATGGAGTTTCCTCTTTGAGTGTGATGGCGCCGGCACCTGTGAGTTGATGTGTTTTTCCATTTACGATTAAAGAATGTGCACCATCAATACTACCCGGCACCTGCCATTCGATTGTAACCGGGTAAGCCTCTGAGGAAATAATGATCGGAATATCTTTCCGTTCGTCTCCGCTCCATGTTTCTACATACATCCCGGAGGCAAATCGGACATCAAAAGCTCCCTTCGGTGGTGCTGGCGGGAGTTCATATGCTGACGGATTCACAGCACTATTTCCAATTCTTCCAAAGTACAGTTTTTTTCCGTCACTTCTCGAGTTACTGATTGTAAGAGTTCCCAGTTCACCGGAAAGATCAACGAACTGTGGTACATTCGAATGCGAGATCGCAGCGGTATGCTTCCTGAGCCGCAGCTGACCGGCTTTATCTGATTTAATCCAGTAAGAAAATCCAGGGACTATCGAGTCGACTTCCGCATATGTTCCGTTATATCCGAAGTAACTTGACAGCACCATATCACCCGGAATTTTTTCAATGCTGTCGGTATTCACCGTATAAGTAATCGAACCTATCATATTCCATCCACTTGCGAGTTCAACAGTGTCTTCTTCGTCGGGTGTCCCTATAATAGTAACCGTTTGTGCTCCGCTGTACTTCACCCAATAACCAACGCCATTTTCGAGTGTATCATCAGAAACATATGAACCGGTATAGGTGAATGCATCGGAGATAGCATTTTGATATACAGCCGTTTTGGAATAATCATCCACAATTAACGGGACCGAGAGCATATTCCATCCATCCAATACATTTGTAGCAATGTTTGTCTGACCGGCACTATATGTTCTGAACGACCACGGTGCACTTGTTGCAACGGTATTACCGCTCGAATTTTTTGCTGTTACCGCCCAATAGTAGATCCGGTTGGAATCTGGTACAGTGTATGAGTACATTGTATCCGTCTTACCTGAACTAACAAGGAAAGTCGGTGGAGTTAATGTATCCAGATAGACTTCGTACCAGCCCGCCGGAGATTTTTGCCATCTGAGCGTTCCTGTCAGTTGTTGTCCTGTGCTGCCGTTTCCTGGTGAAAGGAGGGTAAATGCCTGTGGTGTAACGATTGTAAATTCATCGGCTCCTATGTCGGGCGCGAATCCGCGCGATTCTCCATCGAAGTCCACCGCGACACCGAGGATGGGTAATCCTGCATTATCGGCAGGTGAATATACTGCCGGATTCATGTGCAGATTAGCGATAGCTGTATTGTTATACTGTGGATTTTCATTCTTTGAATTCATATCGCACATACTCATCATCCGCCAGCCGGTTAGTGTCGCAGATGGACCCAGCCATCGTGTGAGTTTTGTACTATCGAGATTATAAAAAATATTATAATCGGAAGACCCGGGGAGAAAACCTAGCGGGTGGACCATGTTTGCAATAGCATAGTGGTGCCCTGAACCACCCACCCTCTCATTTGAGAAAATGTTGTTAAAAATTTTGACCATTGAGACTCCGTCACATCGATATGCATACGTCGAATCGATCCCGCTAGATACACCGGATATGTAGACAGAGTTATGGTAAACGTACAACGGATTGGGATTTGGTCCGGCATCAAAAATCCCAACGTAGGTACATCCGTTGTTGTTCATTCCGATCCCTAACGATACCATGTTGTTGATAATCTTCGTCGTTTCTGCAATCACTCCCTGAATGAAAATGCCGTATACATAATTTGTCGCCAAGGGCATCACCGGACCGACATTCTTGATTTCGTTTTTTTCGATATCCTGAGTTTTAAAATTCAGAAGAGATATCGCACGGAACTGACCGGGCGTCGGAGAAACCTGGACAACGTTAGCGATTTTATTTTTGAATATATTCACAACGCCGGGCATGAAATTTTGTATATTGATTCCTCCGACATTGCCGGTACCGGCAATCTGGATGCTCCCCGCAGTTAATGTATCGCCTATGATGTTTCCAGAGATTGTACCGATATTCACTTTCCCCATCATAAAATTAATACCCATGAAACCGGCAGGACCAGGATTTGGAAGAATAATATTTTTGATCTGATTACCCTGTACACTCGTGGCGCTCACAGTATCAACAGTCAGCTGAATACCAATAAAAGCAACAGCTCCGTTATTGACGAGCGGAGCGCCGCCGGCATGAATCGCGCTTCCGCCGATGTAGTTATATTCGATGTGGTGACCGTTTCCGTTATTTACCTGGATGCCGGTCATGTTCGTTACAAGCGCTACAGTGTGGTATATCGAATTAGAATCAACGATCCATCGCTCCCCATTAAGTAATATTCCGGCACTCGTCCAATTCAGGATTTCATTCGCTAGAATGGAATTTGAGTCGTTTGGAGTACTTGAAGATAAAAACTCGCCGTAGAGACCGTTCGCAGGCAAACCAATTCCCCCTCCGTCAGTACGGTCACGGATAATACAATGTTTAACTACATTTCTTCGGTTACCGAGGGAATCGACCGCATAACCAAATTGAACGGTACCTGAGCTCAGATTGTTGTTTTCACTCTCTATTTGGAGGTACCCTAACGTGTTATCTGAAGCACCATTTGTGAAAATTATAGTGGGAGCTAACGAATCCTGACGCTTATTTCTTAGTAACCACTCTATTGAAGTGCCGGTACCCCCCGGTCGACCATCTAATGTGATCCTATCGATACTATTCAGTCTGATAAGTGGATAATATCCAGGTGGTTTTCCTGTGGTTATGCGACCTGTCACACCGACCGCCGGTCGGATTATAACAGTCCAGTCGCCTCCGCTCGTCGTAAACTCAGTAAAATCGACGGGAAGCGTTTCTGTATCTATCCCGTTGTAATCCGATTTTAATTCAAAGATTACATTGCCGGTGAGGATCTTACTTTTGAGTTCATTTGAAACTGCAGTGAGATTCAGGTAATTTCCTGTCGCACCCACCGTGTACGTACCACCTGCTAGTGTATTAGCGGCAAAGTTAATCGCGCTTTGAACATTCGGAAGCGGACCGATTTTCTGGGAAGTTGGATAAGTCCCGGATTGCTGTGCAGATCCCGTGCTTGCGAGAATCGATCGCATGGTCGCCGGAGCAATCTCCCGGCCATAAAGCGCTTCAAAACGACTTTCAACCAGCGCAACTGCAGATGCCACAATCGGCGAGGCACTCGATGTACCGCTGAAACTGCTGTCGTAATAGAGATTTTTACCTTCAAGCTTGTAAAGGTGACCATAACCTGTTGTTTTAACGCGTTCACCCCACCCTTGTAAATTCAAACGGGATCCATAGTTTGAGAACGCTAATCTGGAACGAGCGACGTCTGTACTGTTAAAAGCAGAGTGCGCAGCCCCTGCTCCCACCATGATAGCTCCGGAATTTGCTTCTGCGAGGAAGGGCCAATGGCCGTAATTTCCCTGCCGGTAGATAATAGAATCCAGATTCTGATAACCATTTCCAGCGGCTTCCACTACGTGAATCCCATTCCCTATTGCAGTCAGAACAACATCGTACCACGGTGGATACCACTCGATTGATATGAGACCCGTATCGTTTCCGTATATACCAAGATACAGCGGACCAGGATATTGTTGCTCAATAAGAAAAACATCTCCACTATTCAGTTGCGTCATCGCGTATGTCATCGCCGCACCAAGGTCCCAGGCGGAATCCAATCCGTCATTCCTCTTGAAGTATGTTGGAGCAACTTTCACTGTCGCGCCATATACTGCACCTGTCGTACCCCATCCATTATTCCTGCTAACCATTTCTCCCAGAACTGCCGTCCCGTGATTATCATCGCTGAATAGATCGTAGTCGGTCCACCCCACCGTGTATTGGGAGGGTATGAATTTGGTAATGCCAGCTGGTAAATCCTGGTGGGCCAAGTTCCATGAATACTCAAAATCGCATATGACGACGTTTTGTCCGCTATCGCTTATGGACCACGCATAAAGCGCGGCGACTCCCGTGTCGGCTCTGTTCAGGTAACCCTGTAAATTCTGGTAGCTCGTTGGAACCGGAAGCGGTACAGCCCTCGGCATAGGAAGCGCAAGCTCGACTTCAGGCAATGCGTTCAGCTTGTTGATCCACTCTACAGCGTTTACTCCATTAGGAATTCTCAGGACAAAATAATTGTTCAGATCAGGCATTTCCCGATTGAGGTTTGTTTCAGCGGTAACCCGGAAACGATCCATATCCTCTTCCGGTGCACCGGCCATGCGCCGCCATTCTCCTCCGGATAATCTCATCTGATTGAATAGATCTGCTGCCTGTTGTGACCGGAGATACTTTGCAGAACGATCAGCGGGGATGCCATCCGTTCCGAGAGTTACCTTCAGCTCATCGCTAAATTTGACCGTGACATGCTTCGGATCATCGGTTGTTCTGAGATTGATGTTCTGCGGCTTTATGTAAATGGGGCGTTGTGCGTATTGCGATACCTGCACTCCATCATCTATTTGCCCTTTTAAACTCTCCACGCCTGTAACGATTGCGATCTGTTGTGCTTCTCCTTGCTGATACTGCCCACCGATAATAAGCACGCATACCATAAGGAACCATGCACACCTGTTACTCATATCTCGCTCCTTTCGTTGATATACTCACCCTCTTTGAGAAGGCAAATAGATTATTATTTGTTATACCCCCTTAATAACCTGGTCACCATCCCTTCACCGGTTTTGCGTTTAAAGGCTCTATGTAAATACTATAAAAAATTTCCCTCTATCACTCGTAAATAAAAAACAATATGTTATCCCACATAATAATTTTTAACGTACATCGGCCCTTTGTCGGTTATTGGCATTCATTTGCTGACGACCGGTAAAGCGAATCGATGAGGATTCCTGGATTATTAAATTACCCGCCTTGTCCGTCTTAACCCAATACGCTTTCCCGGGTTGGAGTGTGTCTGCCTCGGTATATACACCATCGTACCCGAAGAAACCGGAAATGACCATGTCGGACGGATCTTTCTGCACGCTATCGACATCGACCGGTTGAGTTAATGAGCCGATCATGTTCCACCCCTGAACTAGCGGTGTAATATCCATGTCATCATCGACACCTGTGATATCGATCGTATCTGATGAATCAAATTTTATCCAATATCCCACACAGTCACGTATCGTGTCCTCCTGCACATAAGAGCCCTTGAAGGTAAAGGCGTCTGAGACAGCAGTTGGATATAGAGTGGCCTTTAAACTATCATCGACGATGACAGGCACGGATACCATATTCCATCCTTCTATCACCGAACAACTGATTGTCGTCTTACCTGATGTTACCTCAATCGTCGCAAATGAGGAGTCAGTGTAGGTTGTGTCGGAAATATACTTTGCTATCAACCATAGAGTATCAATCACTCCAACAGGCTCACCTGTTAGTATAACGGCTTCGATCTCAACCGTATCACGCATATCGGCAGTCAGTGATAGTGATGTATAATCAGTCGATAGTGACCAACCGCGGGTGTCGTAATAATCGAGCTTAAGCGTATCCCAGCCATTCCCTGTATTGTGTAAAATATATTCCACAACGGCAGTCGAATCAGGTTGTGCACTTCCATTTGAAAGGGTCGAGACATCCAGACCTCTTGCAAGGTATCCGACAAAAAACGGTGAGAGATACGCATTGTTGTAAACACCCTTCACCTTCCAGGTATTACCGACGAGTGTCGGCGGTTCAATCATAGATTGAGGTATAATCTTAAAAAATGAACCATTCCAATGAAGGATATGTAGGTCACCTGCATCTATACCAGCCGCTTGTCGTTCAGTTTCATCAATATAAGCAGTTATGGTAGCATCATAATTACCGGATCCGCCTCCACTCTGCGATAAATTATACCATCGCTTTACCGTGGGGCATCCAAGATTGACAACACCGGCATCATCGTACGGATTTCCGGATGTAACCGAGACAGTACTTGATACAGATAACGGCTGAACCAAGCCGCCGGTAACTGTAAGGGTATTCACTGCGTAACCATCAGGTCGTGTGAAAAACATTGGAACATTTGTACTATTGTTATGTGTATATGGTCCGCTGGAAATATCTTGTGAGAGGTCAAGTTCGAGTAGTGTTCGTTCGATATCGATGAAACCGTTACCGAAAACCGGATCGAATCCGACGGCACCCATGTCAATTGCAGTTCGTGCGAACTTAGCCTGCACCTGGGCGGGTGTCATGGCTGGACTGCCGGAAAGAAGAAGCGCCGTCAATCCTGCCATGTGGGGGGCGGCCGCAGAAGTCCCGAAGAACGGTGGTGGGAAGCCGCCGCCTCCGTTCACTTGTACACCATCAACGGCAACGAGGTCCGGTTTTGGCCGGCTTTGATACGCAGGAAAGTATACATTGTAATTTCCGTTAGAACTAAATGGTTCGATAGATGTTATATTGTTATGCGGAACTGCGCCAACCGCAATTGCACCAGGAACACCCATTTGTCCCCAGATGCTATTTTGCGGCATGAAGTAATCGACCCAGTTATCACCGTCGATATAAACGCCTAGAAGATTCGGCGCAGGCACGGGAGAAAATCGATTGATTACAATCTGGAGTGTTTCCGGATATGGGTAATGATTCACATGGGAAATCATTTCCCACGGAGGAGCGCCGGGCTGCATGTTGATACTCGCGCCTCGCATAATGTTAAAATTTTTATCGTAAAGGTAGAGATCAAAATCATTCGGTGGTACACCCCATTGATCGTTCCATTCGAGGATAATGTTGACAATCGGGTCTGGAACATTCGGGAAGACAATAATTGTCAATGCTATATCCATTGTGAGAGGATTCGAGTCAAAATCATGAAGATCGACAACGTTCGGCGGCAGTGGAAGAAGCGGAGCAGGAAGAGGTTTTATCGGAACAGCCATTCCAGCATTAAAATCCGAATAGGGATCCTGGTAATGCGATCGTGTAATAAATTTGGGTGGACCGTTTGCCCAGTTACCCGCTGCGCTTATGTATACAACACCGGTATCAATAGCCCACTGCACCGCATCCGCTATAGCCCAATTAGTGGCTAGAGTACCATCTTCGAACATCGGCTGATCGTACCAGTAGAGATCGTCAACGATAACATCGCACCCCTTTTCTCTGACTAATCTGTAGATTGCATCCACATGTGCCGCAGATCCGGCAGGATCATACAGAGCACCGTAGAAATATAGATCAGCGTCTGGAGCAAGATCATATACAATTTCGAGCATCGCGGTACCCTCGTCACCGGCACCGACTTTATTACCGTTGTTAAAAGTATAATTACCAGCGCCAAAACCTGCGGGGAGATCGCCGGCGGCTTGTGAATTTGCCCAACTTGCACAACCATCCGAAATCACACCGATATTTATACTGTCGCCTGT
>CAYGXH010000119.1:6805-7968 GCA_964353675.1 uncultured Chlorobiaceae bacterium | reverse complement strand
ATTTTCAAATTCATATGAATCCCTTTGTTGTAACAGCTTCTTTGGTATTCATGTTAATATTGCCCACCACAACCAGATAGAAGAAACACAGTGATTAGCAGGAGTGGAGTTGATGATTTAGGGGGCATGAGAATTTCCGGTTTTAAGTAATTCTAGATAATTTTTCTTCTCAAGATAAAGGACATCCCCATTTTTTGCATTAATATATATATTAATGTATATACCACCCGGTAGTTCTTTATGAGGTACACCAAGACATATTCCAAGCCAGTAATTTCCATTCCTTAAATTTTCAATAAAATCATTAACCTTTTTAATATGTTCAGAATCATCTTTATTTAAAAATTCCTCCATATTTTCTTTCATACTTAAATCGGTATGTGGTGTAAGATACCACACATGCATCATGACACTATTTCTATCTATATTTCTTGAAGCCAATTCTTTTTTACAAATACCATATGCTTGCTCTTTAGTTATACTTACTTCTTTCTTAGTGCATCCAGAAGTGAATAACAATAAACAAAATAATGCCAACCATCTAATATGCTTCATACCAACCCCTTGAAATGATTCTCCTGATAGAAAAGCCTATTTATGAAAAGCTATAGAATATATTTTATTAACTATCGCGCTTGAAATTAATTGAAATTGAACACCAAACACCTTTTCTATTTTTAAAACTCTCAGGCCACCTATCATTCCACTTAAATTTGTATTGTTTGGCATACTTGATTGCATATTTATTGAATGCTTCATCAGGAGTTTTTAAGATTTCAGTATCACGGACTATTCCTTTTCTATCTACCAGAATCTTGACTAACACCCTGGCTTCTTTACCATGAAGTTTAGGGTCATTGGGGTAAACAATTTTTGGAATATGAACTAACTGCGGTGAAGGAATGTGAATATTTGCCTGTTCACCATCTGGATAATATGGAGGAATAAATTTAAACTGCCCAGTGCCCTCCTGTGCTAATGCAATTGATGGTGAAAGAAATAAGATACAACCAGATATGATAATTATAGAGCATAATGTTTTCATACCAATCCCCTTGATATGGTTCTCCAATTAGAAAAGCCTATTTAAGAAAAGCTGTCAGAAATGTAATGATAATTGCAATCAAAAGTCAACCAATCTATCCTTATCAATCAAGTCCTTA
>CAYGXH010000119.1:0-6705 GCA_964353675.1 uncultured Chlorobiaceae bacterium | reverse complement strand
TCCTTATCAATCAAGTCCTTACTACTCCCAGCAATACAATTCCATTCCCCATTGATTTTGGAATATGGTTGGCCCGCCCGTTGGAGCGATGTGGATGTCAATACATCTTATTAACACACCGATTCATCGGAGGTGAATCTAATGTTGACCTCTCCCCCTGAGTTCCCCTCTCCGCATCCTTCGACCTCGCTCAGGACAGGCAACGGAGAGGGGGACAGTGGGTGAAGGGGTGAGGTATGCATAGGGAAACCTTTAAAACGGTTAATCGAACATCACTCTTTTTAAGTGGGGCTGGCCAATAAGTAAAAACTGTGGACGTCACGGACCACCCCGTGACGGAAAACTGTACAATATGATGCAAATTAAGTGTCACGGTATGGACCGTGACACCCGAGTGGTTCTTTTTAGTCAACCCCTTAATTAGACTGGTGACGGCCGACGACCACTGGTTCCCAAAGTCCTCTTTGGGAACCAGTGCGAGATTCAAAGAATACGTTCCCAAGCAGGAGCTTGGGAACAATAGCTCCAGAAATCAGGGGCTCAATTATTTGGGAATTCTTTGACAATGGATTTTGCTATGAGGATGCAGGCTGTTCAGCAGGACTTTGAGAAAGCTAATGGATTTGACAGCTTGTTGGAATCATAAATAAACTCACAGGGTGGGTGCCTGCAAGGCATAAATAAAAATGGAGCCCCATGATTTTTAGGGGCTCCAATATTTAAAAAACAAAATAGACTAATCCTTGAGGCAGCGCACACTAAAGCCGTTCCCCATTTGGAAGTAGTGCACATCGACGTAGCTATCATAGTTCTCCAAGTACATACTGAGTGCGTACCTCAAAAAGCCCTCCGTGGAACTCCAAAAGTATGCGTAGATGTTCAAATAATAGAAGCCACCACCGCTGCCACAGTAGCCCGCAAGCAACGCGGAGAATCCGCTTGTATTTGTCCCTGTCCCACCACCGTTTCCTTGTCCTAAGGCTTTTAATGCATTACCATCATCACCTACAGTATTCTTAAGTGTTTGAAGTTCTGCATGTGTTGGTATATGCCAACCGGGTGGACATATACCTTGAGCCCCTTCGTCGATAGTATACTGCATAGCTTCATCCCACTCATATAGTCCACCGTATTTATTACAGTTTTCGTAACTATTATCGTAACAATATTTCTCAATTATACTGTTATCTTTTGCAGTGTCACTTCCCTGAATCATTGTCCCAACATCAAGATTCTCTTTCAACCAGCATTGATGACCAATTTGTATAACACTGTAGATTTTGCCAAAATAATTCACAATAGTTATACCATCACAATAATCAGTTGCTGTGAAAAAGGTAAATGGAGTTGACCAATTTGATATTTCATACCTATTTACAGCATTAATACGCCAATAATATTTAGTAAAAAAAAGTAAACCATTTACCTTGTGACTTGTATTAGTAATTCCACTTGTATCATAAACAATGGTATTAAATAGACTGTCAGTGGAAACTTGCAAAGAGTAGCTCCTTGCACCTCTACATATGCTCCAACTAAATATCAATGATGGAGCGACCTCAGTTTCATTGTTTGGTGGATACAATAATCTTGGTGCTTGCAGTAGATTATCTGTATCTGGTAGTATAATGTTGTCCTGACATCCCTGAAGGAATAGAAAAGCAGGAATGAAAAGGAAAATTAATGCTATTTTATTTATGAACATTTGTTAATCCTTGAGGCAGCGGATGCTGAAACCACCTTCCTTGAAGTAAGCGTCTAAACTAATATTGGTATTACTTGAGGATAGACCCAAGAAATATACACCCCATGGATGTTCAGTCGAACACCAAAATAGTGTGCTCGCACGATAATTATTGAAGATGCCATTATTATTCCTGTATCCTGCAAGCAAAGCATTAAAACCACTTGTATTTGTACCTGCCCCTGAATCGGTACCATGTCCTATGGCTTTTAATTTATTACCGTCACCGCCAACTATCATACGGAGTGTATCAAATTCTGACATAGTAGGAATGTGCCAACCAGGTGGACAGATACCTCTTGCTCCTGGAGTAGTTGTATATTGCATGGCTTCATTCCACTGGTACAATCCGCCGTCCATTAGACAATTAAAATGGTCATTCTCATAACAATACTTTTCGATAATTCCATTATCAGTTGATGTATGAATACTCTGCATCATAACACCAATGTCGAGATTTTCCCTCAACCAACATTGATCACCAATCTGCACCGTATTGTATATCTTCTCCGCATAGTTAACTGTATGTATACCTGGACAAGGATATCCAATTGAGGATAAAATTATTTCACCTGGCTGATTAATCTTCACCCAATACCCTGAACCTGGTATAATAGTGTCAGCATTTTCATATCCGGATGTTGCATTGTATTCAAAAAAATCAGAGATAATGATTCCTGGTGGGTCGCTATGAATATTGCTGAGTGAAATCGGTTCTGAAATTGAGCCAATCATATTCCAGCCTGCCGGTAAATCTTTTATTATACTTTGGATTAGCTCTCCTGTGATAAGATAAGTTGTATCTGAAGCAAACAGCATCCAGTAAGATTTACCAATCCTTAAGGTATCGTTCGGGTATCCTGTGTTATATTCAAAGGGTTGTGAAAGGGCGCCAGGAAATATTGTGAGATAGTGAGCATCCTGAACTTTCAATGGAAGAGATACCATATTCCATTTTGCTTTAATATGAACTGTGATTGTATAAATAACTTGGGCATTCATCAATTGGAAAAAGCATAAAATTAATATTGAAATCAAAATTAGGTACTTTGTGTAGGATATTTTCATTTCACCACCACCATCTTTCTTGTTTCTATGAAATCACCCGCGACCAATCGATAGAAATACACTCCACTTGGTACACCCTCAGCATTCCAGGTCACATTATATTCTCCGGGCTGTTTTCTCTCATTTACCAGAACAGCAATTTCTCGACAAAGTACATCATAGACTTTAATTGTTACATTGGTTGCTTTTGGTACAGTGTAAGTGATTTGAGTTGAGGGATTGAAGGGATTGGGGTAGTTGTCGGAAAGTACAAATTGTGAAGGAGGTTGCCCGGTATAAATCGGTCCAGGAACAGAGCTGATAACTCCTTGAAGAAGAATTACATCAGTTCCCGCATTATACCCAAAATCGTGGTATTCGGACAATACTAATAAGCCACTATCGGCCATGAAAGTGAAATGATAATTGTAAATAGTATAAATCATGTTAAGATATACTTTCCCTGATGAATCGACGGATTGAAATCTGTAGATATATTGATCTGAAAAAGTAAAGGCAAACTTCCAAATCGGATTGACATAATAATGTATATTGTCAACGAACAAGTGATGCTTCCCGGACTTTATTTCCCAAAGAGTAAAATTACCAGAATCGATATTATGATATGTAGTATCAAGTGACGGAGGATAATTTTCAGTATAATGTACAATTATATCCCATACTGTATGAATATTCCAGCGAATTGAGTCACCCGTGGAATTGGAATCGATTACACTGTAGATAACAATTCCGGAGTCATTATAGCTATAGCACCTTCCAAAATTATTATAGTGACTGCCATATCTTTGGTATTGATAATTCCAGGAATAGTTAATACCAAGAGGGAATACGTCCTTTATGGAATCTATTTGACTGAACAAGACGGTTCTCAAAAATCCTAACAAAATAATCAATATTATTTTTATTGGTTTCATAAATAAATAAAACAATTTTCAACAATACTCTGAGGTGGTTGATTGACTGATATTGTGAAGGCCTTTTCACAACCAATTGAAATGATTGTGGTAGGCAATAATTTGAAAGAAAAACTAAATATTTTCATCGAATTAGTACCATCTTCTTTGTCTCTGCAAAATCCCCAGCCACTATCCTGTAAAAATAAACTCCACTCGGTAAATTCGATCCATCGAACTGCACGTCGTATCTGCCAGGCTGTTTCTGCTCGTTCACGAGTGAAGCCACTAATTGACCGAGTGAATTATACACATTGAGCGTTACGTACGAGGCTTTCAGGAGAACGAATGTTATTGTGGAAGAGGGATTGAAAGGATTCGGATAAATGTTCAGCATCAAGGGATCGGTTGAAATTGTTCTGGAAATAATACTATCACCGGCCATACTTTGCGGGATAGTGTATGACGGTAATTTCCATAACATGCCATCCCCAACAGCAAACAAGCTTCCCTGCGACAAATGCACAATATCCTTTAGTGAGTATATTGGCACACCCAAATCCTTTTTTATCCATGTATTGCCACCATCTCTGGTTTCCATGAATTCAAACGACACTCGTATCAAACCTCTTAGTGAATCATCAAAAAAGAAATCAACATAATGTGTATAGTAGTCTGTAGATGATAAAATCTTTTTCCACATTCGTCCTCCATTTGTCGTCTTGTAAACTTCATAATTACTAATAGCGAAGCCAGTTGACGGAGTTATCATTTTAAGACGGTTGATTTCGCGGGGGAAATCTATAATTTGCCAATCGTAACCAGCATTTGTGGTCCGATAAATAATACCTCGAGTTCCGGAAGAATCATAGAATCCTCCTCCACTTACTACCATACCTGGAGCGGGTATAGAACTCTCATTAAGCCAATATTTGCTCGGAAAAGGTGTAAGAATCCAAGAATTTCCTCCATCTGATGAATACATAAGGTTCTGATATGCATGTATAACCACATTGTCCTTGTCGTATGCATACAATGCTTGAAGTCCAGAATAGACCGGCACATAAACTTCCTGCCAGGTATCTCCCTTATCTAATGATTTATACAGGCTGTGCTGATCAGGGATCGAGTATATTACTCCTTCCGCAATTCGAATTTGTGAAAACGGATACACACTCGATGATGCAAATGAACCCCTACTCCAACTACGGCCTCCATCTTCGCTTCGGAGAAAACTCCCGTCATAGGACTTGCCGAAAATAAGTTGCTGAGATAATTGCTCAGCTTTAACATCAACAGAGATCCCTGTAATGATCACATCCATGGATCCGGTGATTCTTGAAAACATTACCCCGAAATCGGAGGATTTGAATAAACCCGCAGATGTCGAAACCAAAATTGTATTATGTTCCGGAATATATGTTGCCGTTCCTGAGTAGGAGTATCGAACAGGAAATATATCAGTAGTAAATTGCCATGTCTTTCCAGAATCCACACTCCGTTGCACATAAGAAGTAGAGGTACCTCCAAAAATGAGCCAAATACTATCTCCTATTGAAAGAACTGTTTTTGGATCTTCATCAAGAAATTCTTCAGTTGTCCAAGATGCCCCATAATCGCCTGTTCTAGATATAAATGATTTAATTATTCCTGAATCTCTCTTAATTGTTCCAATTGCAATACCCAGACCTGAGGAATTAAATCTCATGTCGTTGTACACTACCCTTTTTGTGGAGTCTGATACTGGAGCAGAATCTAGTCTTGTCCAGGCTAGTCCACTATTTTCACTGCGCCATATAGATCCTTCGATCGCCCTTCCAGAGTAGTAACTTTTTGCTAACCAGACATGGTTCTCATCAAGTGCAAACGCTTTCGAATATATTCCTCCATTCCAGTATGGAGCACCTATAAAAGTCCAACTTTGTCCGGCATTGGTTGTTCGATATGTTCCACCATCCCCGAACTTCCATCCGATTATAGAACTGCCAAAGACCACCAAATTAATATTTGATCCCGGTGATGCGATTTTAGTCCAGGTAAATCCTCCATCAGTCGTACGAAACTCTCCATGCGCTGCATCAGCAATGTATCCGATTAAACTATCAGCAAAACCGATCCCTTGTTCGGTGCAACAACCAAGCATCACATTCTCAACTGGCGCGTATGGGGGATAAACGGTAAAACTACTGCCACCATCTTTAGATGAGAAGACAATATTGTTTGAGCACCAAAAGTAAGCTTTTTCTTGAATTGTAATCGAGGAATATGGCGTCATATTCCTGGGGGGATATGGGGCAACCATCTTCCATGAATTCTGTGTGTTTGTTTTCTCAGAGAGGACTAGAATAAAACAAACTAGCAATATCCATTTATAATATCTCACGGATCTTTATATAAGATTATATCTTGTGCGAGTAGTGCACCCGGTAAAAGTTCTACTGATATTAGTTTATTCTTGTAACCATCCTTCATAATAATGAGATTCACAAACCGATTCAGCACTCTGTAATATGTATATTCTTGTCCATACGTTTCTGTAACCGAATCACCGATGAATGCATCGTGCAAATCAAAAATGTAATGTCCAGATAAATCGGATATTGTATTCGGTGGGCCTGCATTGCTTACTACTAGTAGGGACTTTGCGGCTTCGTATATCTTACCGCTTTTTCCTAATGCTTTAATATGATATTGATATATTCCGTTACGAAGCTGAAGATTATCTACGATTTTGTCGAAATAGAGTTGGAACAAACCGTAAGGAAAATCTTCAGTTCGCTGATAGATAACATTACCGGTTTTCTTTGAAAGAATCGTAAGCGTTGTCGTACATTCTTCTGGTAAGGAAAATCGAAGGAAAAAAGAATGAGCAAATGGATTTGGAAAATTCTGGAAAAGATCAAAATTAAAATCATCAATACCTGATAATTTCGGTAAAGTCTCTTTGAAATTCGGATCGGTGGCGACATTATGCAAATAAAATAAACAATAAATCTTTGC
>CAYGXH010000118.1:0-7974 GCA_964353675.1 uncultured Chlorobiaceae bacterium | reverse complement strand
GGATTGCACCCCTTGCATGAGATAAAAATTTTATTTCAATAACGTCAATCTGCACGACAATTATACTCAAAAAACGCTGAAATCCAGAATATCCAACCTCCCTGAATACGTAGAGCCCTTCTTATCCCGCATCACCGGATGAGACGGATATCACCACTAAAATCCCATCATTTGTGTATTTTATATGGAATTCTCAGGTTTATTTTGTAAATTCATGATAAATCTGTGATTTTAAGAATATATCTTATTGCTTTTATTGTTTGATTTCATTAATTTGCGACTCGTCAACGGTTAGCATTTAACAACAAACATAGTCTAAGGAACTCAATTATGGTGGAAAAAAGACGCATCCTTGTCGTCGATGATGAAGAAACCCTTCGCGCCGTGCTCAGCGGTGAACTTGTAAACTCGGGATATGATGTATCAACTGCATCCGATGGGGATGAAGCTATTTCGACTATCCAGAATAAGAAATTCGATCTTGTCCTCCTAGATATTAAGATGCCTAAAGTTGACGGTTTTGAAGTCTTAAAGTTTATTAAAAAAACCATCCCAACATTGAGAGTAATCATGCTAACGGGTTTTGCTGATCTCAAAAATGCAATCGAATCCAAGAAGCACGGAGCCGAAGATTTTGTCAGCAAACCTTACGACCTCGTCGATCTACTGACAACGATCGAACGCGTCCTCAGCGAATAAAATCGTTGAGCTGCCAGGCTTAATGGTATGCCGCAACGTTTTAAAATTCTTATCGTTGACGATGAAGCTGCATTAACGACCCTCCTAAAAGAAGAATTGCAGGAGGCACGTAATTTTGACGTTGATCTCGCCTTCGACGGCGCAGACGCGATCAATCTTATTCAGAAATTACTCTACGATGTAGTGCTCCTCGACATGAAAATGCCGCGGGTAGACGGAACTGAAGTTCTGAAGTTTATACAGGAACACTCACCGAGCTCGCAGGTCATCATCCTATCCCAGTATGCTGATATTAAAATGGCGGTCGAAACTACTAAACTCGGCGCGTATGAAGTTTTGGGGAAGCCGTATGACATCGACCAGATTGAACAAACAATCGACCGGGCGATCGAACGGAAAAAACTCACCATAGACAACAAACTGCTCCAAACAGAACTTACTCGACACACAGGCGCTCCGGAAATTATCGGAGATAGTATCGCTCTGAAACAGGTTGTTGCGAGCGCGAAGCGGGTTGCCGAAAGCGATGCGATCATACTCATCATCGGTCCTAGCGGAACCGGCAAGGAATTGATCGCTAACCTCATTCATAAATCGAGCCCCAGAGGAGACGGGCCGTTCGTTCCGGTCAATTGTTCTTCCATTCCTGATACCCTTCTTGAAAGCGAATTGTTTGGACATGAGAAAGGCGCATTCACAAATGCGTACTCGGCTAAACCGGGGCTCGTGGAGGTCGCCAACGGCGGAACACTCTTCCTGGATGAAGTCGGCGACATCAGTCCCATCATCCAGCCAAAGCTCCTGCGATTTCTAGAGACCGGAGATTTCCGGCGCGTCGGTGGAACAAACGAGATGCGGGTCGACGTACGTGTGATCTCCGCAACCAATAAAAATCTTCAGGAGGAATCACGCGCAGGACGTTTTCGCGAAGACCTCCTATACAGACTTAACGTTATTACGATCCGTGTACCTTCCCTCAAAGATCACCGTGAAGATATTCCAATCCTTGTTGAGTACTTCCTGAAGAAAAAATCGCGTCGGAAAGAGCCTAAATTGTTGAACGAAGAAGCTATGAAGATGCTAATGGCATACGACTGGCCCGGTAATGTGCGCGAACTGGAACATGTGATTGAAGGCGCTATCATCCTAGCGCCGAACCAGATGATAGAAGCAAAGGATTTACACATTGCAGATCATCAGATGACCACCACAACCGGAACTTTATCAATAGAGGATGTAGAAAAAGAACACATCGACAAGGTTCTTAAAATTTTTAGCGGCAACAGAAAAAAAACAGCTGAAGCGCTCGGTATCAGTGAAAAGGGTCTCTATTTAAAGATTAAAGAGTATGGAATTAATGCAGAATGAGATCTATTGTCCTAATGTTTGATTTTCCCCCCTTATTTTTGTAATTTTACACCATTAAAAAACGGTTGTGCACCCCTACGGGGCGTTTGTTATACATAGAGAAAGTTCCCCTTCCAATGGCAAAATTTTCTGGTCTGGATTATTATAACATAGAGACTCTCCTTAGCGAAGAAGAGATCCTCGTCCGCGATACAGTTAGGGAATTTGTCGAAGAGATGGTGCTTCCCGTCATCGAGAAACACTACAGAGCCGGTACTTTCCCCATGCATCTTATCCAAAAAATGGGAGAACTTGGAATGTTCGGTTCCACCTTGCCGGCAAAGTATGGATGTGCGGAAATGAATAATGTCGCTTATGGTCTGGTGATGCAGGAGCTTGAACGCGGCGACAGCGGTGTGCGGAGTTTTGCCTCTGTCCAGAGTGCCCTTGTCATGTTTCCCATTTTTACATTCGGTAACGATTCACAGAGAGAATTTTGGCTTCCCGCACTGGCATCCGGCGAAAAAATCGGTTGTTTTGGTCTGACAGAACCTGATTACGGATCGAATCCGGCGGGAATGATCATGCGCGCAGAAGAAAAGAGCGATCACTACCTCCTCAACGGAGCGAAAATGTGGATCACCAATGGAACGATCGCAAACGTCGCGCTCGTCTGGGCGAAAATGAACGGAGTCATCCACGGTTTTCTGGTTGAACGCGGGACAAAGGGATTCACTGCTCCGGAAATGACAGGCAAGCACTCGCTGCGTGCATCTGTGACGTCTGAACTTATTTTTCAGGATTGCAGAATTCCCAAGGAAAATATCCTCCCGAAAACAGAAGGTCTGAAATCACCTCTCATGTGTCTGAACCAGGCACGGTATGGTATTGCATGGGGTGTCATAGGTTCTGCGATGACCTGCTACCATTCGGCCCTCGAATATGCGAAATCAAGAGTTCAATTCGGCAAACCGATAGCATCGTATCAGATGACGCAGGAAAAGTTAGTCGGTATGGTGAATGAAATTACAAAAGCACAACTGCTCTGTCTGCACATCGGACGGTTGAAGGATAAAAATATTCTCAGGTTCCCGCAAGTGTCGCTCGCAAAGAGGAATAACGTTTTCGTTGCGTTGGAAATCGCGCGCGCCGCACGTGAAATCCTCGGAGCGAATGGCATTCTCGATGAATATCCGGTGATGCGTCACATGGCAAATCTTGAATCGGTTAAGACCTACGAAGGGACACACGAGATGCACACACTCATCGTAGGAGAAGATATTACAGGGATCCCGGCGTATGTATGACGATGACGTGAAAAGCGTACCCGGGCATCTATCATGATAAGACTACATACAACTTAGAGAGATTGTCACATGGCAATGATTAAATTTGTTGGTGAAGCTGTAACATTCGACGATGTTCTCCTCCTGCCGAGAAAATCGACTGTCCTTCCCCGCGATGTGGAAGTAAAAACCAAATTATCCAGAAACATCGACCTCAACATTCCGCTTGTCTCAGCTGCAATGGATACCGTAACAGAGGCGCGGCTGGCTATCGCTCTGGCGCGGGATGGGGGTATTGGCATCATTCATAAGAATATGACCATAATCGAGCAGGCATCGAACGTTGATCAGGTAAAACGCTCGGAGAGCGGGATGATCCTTGATCCGATTACAATGAAGCCCGATAAGACCGTGGGCGATGCTCTGGATCTCATGGGTAAGTATCAGATCTCCGGTATCCCGATTGTGGACGACAATGGGAGGTTAATAGGCATCGTCACAAACCGTGATCTTCGGTTTGAACCGAATCGTCACCTCAAAATTGTCAAAGTGATGACAAGCAGTAACCTGATAACTGCGCCGGTAGGTACAACCCTTGAACGAGCCGAACAAATTCTCCAGAAGCATCGGATAGAAAAACTGCCGGTTGTCGACCGCGCTGGCAAACTTCGGGGTTTGATTACCGTCAAGGATATTCAGAAAAAGATGCGCCACCCGTATGCATGCAAGGATAATCGTGGCCGCCTCCGTGTTGGAGCTGCGGTCGGCGTGACATCTGATACGCTGGAAAGGGCTGAGGAACTTATTAAAGCGGGTGTTGATGTTATTATTGTCGATACAGCTCATGGTCACTCACAGGGAGTTATCGATATGGTAAAGAGGTTAAGAAAGAAGTTCCCAGATTGTGAGCTGATTGCGGGTAATGTGGGAACGCCCGAAGGTACCAGCGACCTTATCAAAGCAGGTGTCGATGGAATTAAGATCGGCATCGGTCCCGGTTCTATCTGTACAACACGCATTATCGCCGGCGTAGGAGTTCCGCAAGTGACGGCGATTTATCAGTGTGCAAAAGTTGCATCGAAGAATAGAATCCCGATCATAGCCGACGGAGGGATCAAACAAACCGGAGATGTCGCAAAAGCAATAGCAGCCGGTGCCGATTCAGTGATGATTGGAAGCTTGTTTGCAGGTGTTGATGAGAGTCCGGGTGAAAAAATACTCTATGAGGGCCGCAGTTACAAGATGTATCGCGGTATGGGATCTCTTGAAGCGATGAAGCGCGGAAGCAGCGACCGTTACTTCCAGGATGTAGAAGAAGGACTCCCAAAACTCGTACCGGAAGGCATAGAAGGCCGCGTACCCTATAAAGGCTCGCTGGAAGAAACAGTTTATCAGATAGTCGGCGGACTTCGTTCAGCAATGGGATACTGCGGTTGTCGGACTATCAAGGAAATGAAAACTCACACACAGTTCATCAAAATATCCGAGGCAGGTCTGCGCGAAAGTCATCCTCACGATGTCGCAATCACCAAGGAAGCGCCCAACTACCATCTGAGGTGATTTTAATGGATCGAACAAGGTCATACCATAAAATTCGTCTTGATAAACTGCGCGCGCGGTTTGATGAATATAAAATTGATGCGTTTCTCATCACGTTCCTCCCGCACCTACGCTATATTACGGGATTTTCCGGTTCAAACGGAATTGCACTCGTTACCCGGACGGGCAGTTTCTTCTTCACTGACGGCAGATATACCGCACAGGTTAAGGAGGAGACGAGCGGCTGGAAGATTTCCATCACAACGCGGGATCTCGGAGAAGAGCTCGGCAAGAAAAAACTGCTTCGTTCCGGCAGGAGGCTGGGATTTGATGGCAACTCCATTCTTTACGGTCAACTTAAGGCTCTCAAAAAATATCTCCCGTCTGTGAAGTTTTTACCACTCGTTGACTGTATTGAAAAAATCGCCTGCGTAAAGGATGAAACGGAAATCGCAACAATCAGGAAGGCAGTGGAAATCACCGATCAGGTCTTTACGGAAATACTGGGAATAATAAAACCCGGAATTTCTGAGCTCGATATTGCCGCTGAAATTTCATATCATCACAGGAAACACGGTTCTCAAGGTGACGGCTTTGAAGCGATCATTGCGAGCGGATACCGCGGTGCACTGCCGCACGGAAAAGCGTCCTCAAAAACTCTCAAAGTAAGTGAAATGATTACGCTTGACTTCGGATGTATTGTGGACGGGTATCACAGCGATATGACGCGGACGGTCTCTATCGGACGGCCAAAAACCGAACTGAAAAAAATATACCAGATTGTTTACGATGCACAGAGGAAGGGAATCGATGCGGTGCAGAGCGGTAAAAAAGCAGCAGATGTTGACGCTGCAGTACGGACGTTCATCCACGGGAAGGGATATGGAAAGTATTTCAAACATTCGCTCGGACACGGGATCGGTCTTCAGATTCACGAACAACCCCGGTTATCCGTTCTCAGTAAAGCAACATTACAATCGGGAAACGTTGTAACCATCGAACCGGGTATCTACATACCGGACATAGGCGGAGTCCGAATTGAAGATGATGTCATCGTGAGAGACGGCCATTGTGACATCATCAATACGTCCCCGAAGGAACTCATAGTTTTATAGAGTGCACGCTCCCATGCGCCCCAAATCTCCCACAATGAGAAATGTGCTGGTCATAGCATACTATTTTCCACCTCTCGGCCTCAGCGGGGTACAGAGAACTCTGAAATTTGTCAAGTACCTGCCGCAGTTCGGGTGGCAACCGACCGTTCTCACTGTAACTCCGACCGGATACTACGCACAGGATTACACCCTGCTTGATGAATTGCATCCGCACCACATCAATGTCGCGAGAGCAGGCTCTCTTGATCCGAACAGGCTCTTCCGGAAGAAGGGTGTTGTTAAGATGCCATCGGAGCGATGGCGGAGGATTTTAAGTTTCATCAGTGATATATTTTTCATTCCCGATAATAAAATCGGCTGGAAGAGGAGAGCTGTGAAAGAAGCAAAAGCGCTTTTCCAGAAGGGGAATTTCGATGTCATATTTGCCACCGCGCCGCCTTTTACGGATTTTCTGATAGGATTGGAACTTCATCTGAAATTCGGCAAACCTCTAGTCATCGATTACCGCGATCCCTGGCATGAGTATCCGTACAAATCATATCCCACACCGTTTCATAAGCTGTGGAATTATAAACTTGAAAAAAAAGTACTGCGAAACAGTGCAAGGATACTTGCGACAAACCGTAGAACAAAGGAATTGCTCGTCAAGCGGTACAAATTTCTTGATTACCGCGACGTCACTATTTTTCCACAGGGTTTTGATCCTGCTGATTTTACAGACGATCCCAAGCTCCGCATCGAAAAAGGAAACCGGATGCGCCTGACACACGCCGGTGTTTTCTACGGAGAACGGACACCACGTCACATTCTTGAGGCACTGAAAAAGATATTTTCTGAACAGCCTGAAATGCGTCAGCACATTGAAATGTTTTTTATCGGAATCCTTCAGGATGAATACATTGATATGATTCGGAAACTTGGATTGGAAGGAAACGTGACGGTGACCGGTTATGTCGACCATAAGCACTGTATCGAGTATCTCAAGTCCTCCGATGTGCTGTGGCTGATGCTCGACAACGATGTGCAATCGCCGGGAAAACTATATGAATACCTTGGGCTGCGAAAACCGATACTTGCATGCATCCCGAACGGTTTTATCCGTCAAACCCTTCAGGAAAGCGGCGGCGCTGTTATCATCGAGCCGACGAGTGTCCAACAAGCTGCTTCGGCGATAATTCAGTTGTATGACCTCCATCGTCAGGGTAAGCTCCCAAAACCTTCGGAAGAGGTCGTTGAAAAGTATAATCGCATCACATTAACTAACGAATTGTCAAAAATATTCGGATTTCTTGCGGAATGAAAATATTAGTCATTGGCTCGGGTGGCCGTGAACATGCGCTCGTACTGACCTTAAAGCGGAGCCCGCTGGTTACGCACGTCTACTGTGCACCGGGTAATGCCGGGATCGGTCAGCATGCGGAGATAGTTCCGATCCCTGCCAAGGACCTCAACGGACTGCTGACATTCGCAAAAGAACGACAGATAGATCTCACGGTCGTTGGTCCAGAACAGCCGCTCAGTGAAGGAATCGTCGACATCTTCGAGGCGCACGGACTGCGAATATTCGGACCAACGAAGCCAGCAGCGGATCTCGAGGTGAGTAAAGTATTTGCCAAGAATTTTATGGGAAAATATGGAATCCCGACGGCGCACTACTCTGTTTTTTCATCTGCTGAAAGATACGATGCGGAACGATACATCAGCGAAAATCCTACACCGATAGTCATAAAAGCCGATGGGCTGGCTGCGGGAAAAGGAGTGGCGGTTTGTGAAACGAAAGAGAAAGCGCTTGAGGTTCTCGATTTGATTTTCACAAAGAGAGAATTCGGTGATGCCGGGAATCAAATCGTTATCGAGGAATTTCTCATGGGTGAGGAAGCCTCAGTTTTTGCGGTCACAGACGGGAACCAATTTGTTGTTCTCTCCACCGCTCAGGACCATAAACGGATATTCGACGGTGATAAAGGGAAAAATACGGGGGGTATGGG
>CAYGXH010000117.1:0-7975 GCA_964353675.1 uncultured Chlorobiaceae bacterium | reverse complement strand
GCCGAGCGTCAGACCGGAGACCAGCCACCTGCTTGAAACGAGAAAAAGAACTACAACGGGTATCATCACAATGATCGATGCGGCCCCGTAGAGACCCCATTCGGTTGACATATTTGCTTCAAACGATTTTAAACCCAGCGGCAGTGTCCAGAGAGCAGTATCCTGCAGGATCTGTGCCGCTACAATATATTCCGACCAGGCGGTCATGAAAGAAAATAAACCGGTTATGACCAGGGCTGGTGCAGCAAGTGGTACAATTACCATATAAAATGCCTGGAACTGATTACAGCCGTCAATTCTTGCCGCTTCCTCCAGACTCGTTGGAATAGTATCATAATAACCCTTCATCGTCCAAATGCAGAACGGCAATGCCGTTGCGGCGTAAGTAATGATGATCCCCAGGTAGGTGTTTATAAGACCAAGGTAGATGAGCATCAGGTAGAGCGGCAGGAGGAGCATCGTTGCTGGGAACATCTGCGTGACGAGGAGGCTAAGTAAACCGATTTTCTTTCCAATGAATGTGAATCGCGAAAAAGCATATCCTGCCATCGATGCCAGGACGACACCTGTGAGTGTCACGGTGAATGCGATGAATGTGCTGTTCCGGAGCCATATGAGAAACGGTTGATCGGTAAAAAGCGCCAGATACGATTTCAGTGTTGCATTATCCGGTATAATTTCAAGCGATGTTGAAAGCAGTTTATCCGAAGGACGCAGTGAAATAGTAACGACCTGAAGCACTGGATATACTGCGATGATAGCAAAAATAATCAATACCGAGTGGGTGATGATTTTTAGGATAATATTTTTAAACTTTGGCGATTGGTACTTGATCATTAGTAATTAGTACTTTGTTCTTTGTACTTGGTACCTTGTTGTTGGTCATTTGTAATTTGCCTGCCCGCCGTCTTTTTGGCGGGTCAATTGTCATTAGTACTTTGTGCTCTTACTCTCTGCTGTAAGCTCTCTGCTCCTTGCACTAGGCTCCCTGCTCAATACGCTGCCTCCGTTGCTTTTGAACGTTTCATAAATGCCAGACTGAAAAGGAGCAGTATGACAAAAATCACTATCGATAGAGCTGCTGCGTATCCATACCGGTATAGATTAAATGCCGCTTTATAAACGAATGAGACCAGAATATGAGTGGTATCGGAAGGTTCGCCGCCGTTGCTCACGAGCCATACTATATTTAAATTATTGAACGTCCACACGATTCCGAGCGTGATAGCAGGGATCATAACCGGCCGGATCAGCGGGATTGTTATATTCTTCAGTTTATGGTACCACGATGCACCGTCGATGTTGGCAGCTTCATACAGCTCGTGCGGAATACTCTGGAGTGCACCAAGAGCAACAACCATCATAAACGGAAAACCGAGCCAGATGTTCGTGAGGATGCAGGCGAGAAATGCCTCTGTAGGATTTTTCAGCCACTCTACAGCCGGCAGATTCAGGTATTTTGTTATGATCAGATTTATCGAACCGTACTCGTAATTGAACATTCCGCGCCATGTCAGGGCTACGATATACTGGGGAATTGCCCATGGAAGAATCAGCAGGGTGCGGTAAACAGACTTGCCCCGGATTTTCTGATTAAGGAGGAGAGCCAGAAAGACTCCGATTACCACATGGAAAAACACATTGGCGAACGTCCAGATTATCGTTTTGACAAAGACCATATAAAAATTCGGGTCGCTCGGTTCCGCAAACACTTTAACGTACTGGCGAGGACCAATTAACTGCCAGTCGGTTATGTGTCTGAGGTTCATGTTGGAAAATGAAATGATGACGTTGTAAATAAATGGATAGAAAACAACCCCGATGAGGATGAGGAAAGCCGGAGCAGCGAAAATGAATATAAAAATATTTCTATGTGAATGGTTCATGGAGGGAGTCATTAGTCAGTTGTCATTGGCCTGCCCGCCGAAGCTCCTTCTTTTGGAGCGCAGGCGGGTCATTTGTTCTTTGTTCTTTGTTCTTTGTTCTTGGTACTTGGGACTTTGTCATTAGTCGATCGTCATTTGTTATTTGTACCTTATACTTTGTGCTTTTACTCTCTGCTCTCCGCTCTAAGCTCCCTGCTACTCGTTCATCTCAGCTATCTTCCTTAGAGCTAAACTCTGCATATCCTTTGCAGCTTGTTCGGGAGATTTCACACCGCCAAGGACAGCCTGGTAGCTGGGCCGCATTGCATCCCAGATTGCCCTTAGTTCAGGTACTACCGGCATAGATCTGCCGTTTTCGATCTGACGCCGAGAATTTATCAATATCTCGTTGTCCTTAACTACCGGATTGTCGTAAAGAATTTGAAGCGTCGGCATCGTGCTCAGCTCAAGAGTGGTCTCAAGCTGGTTTTCTTCAGACAGGAGAAACTTCATCAAATCGACAACAAGCGCAATCTTTTCGTTTGGTACATTTACGTTTACAGAATACCCTGTAGGGGAGACCATAGGGGCGCACAACAAATTCGTGCTCATAATGTTCGGCAATGGTGATATTCCGATATTGATACCGGCTTTCTGGTATCCTGCCCACGACCAGTCACCGTTAATTATCATCGCAGCTTTTCCATCCTTGAACAATGCGTCTGCGATATTGTAATCCGCCTCACGCGGTATAATCCTGTGGATATCGCGCAAATCTCTTATGAATTTTAATCCGTTGACAACACCAATGTTATCAAGTGTTGGATTCCCTTCTTCGTCCATCACCCAACCCCCAAATCCCGTCATGAATGGTATGAAAAAGAAGGGTTCAGTATAATTCCAAACAAGACCGTACCGATCAATCTTACCGTCGCCATCCGTGTCCGTTGTAAGCTTCTTCCCTTGTTCAACTAGTTCACTATCTGTTTGAGGAGGTTTCCCGACCAATGCCTTATTGTACACCAGGGTCAGATGATTACCGAGTTTATCTGCTATTTGATAGAGACCCCCTTTATACCACGTTAATCCGCGGGGTGTAAAGGACGATAGGTAAGCACTATCAAGAATATCTTCGAGAGGTCTGATAATATTCATTACTTGAAAAGGGCCAACTTGATCGGAGGGTCCGTATATCAGATCCGGACCTTGCCCGGCTATCGCGGCGATAATGAAGCCCGAACGCAATTCTTCCGTTTCTTTATAAATCGCCTCCGCTGTAATTCCGGGGTGAGCTGCCACGTACTTTTTAAGCTGTGCATCGAGGATTACCCTCTCATCCACACGCATCTGGTGCCAGATAACGATTCGATTCACATCCGGCTGAACACGACATGAATTGAGAGAAAAGATAAGCAGCATCGATGTGAGACTCATTTTCAAGGTTGTTCTCCCCGGTAATGAGCTTCACATACTCTGGTATTAAGAAATTCAGTCAAGATAATATCCGCCAATTTCTTTCCAGATCTTTTTTGGTGATTTATAATCAAGAACATATTCCTCATACTCTTTACCCGTTGAAAAATGTTCCTGAATGAATGCATGATCTACCAAGGAGCTATTTCTTTTTCCAATCCATTCGGGATAATTTGAAAATTCCCAATCCTCTAATCGTTTAACTAATTTTGCTTCCAACGGATTTCGGCGAATATACCTACAAATATGAGGGATGTGTCCTACTTTGTTTATCAGTTTAGCTTTAAATGGTCCTTCAAATAGTGTCCCTGTTCTGTGATACATTTCGTTAAATGCTTTTGTATAACCATTGAAAATATATTGTACAACCTTCCCAACGAGATAGTTGCCTTTTTGATACAAGAGGAAATGATAGTGATTCGGCATCAAGCAATATGCAATCGTAGATACATCCTTGTCTATCATATACTTTTGCATTTTACGTATCAAAAAGAAATAATTATCATCAGTGTAAAAAATATCTTCCTTGTTGCATCCACGATTGTAAATGTGATAGTAACAATCCTGGTTAAATTCTATATCCCGTTTTGCCATATTTTGTCCTCCCGTAATTTTGCAAACCCGTATGTCCGATTCACTCGCAATCCGAATTCAGGCTGAAAGTGAATCGGACATCGCTATCTTAGCAAGACCATCTTAATTACTTCCGAAAAACCATCTGCAGACATTCTGCAAAAATAAATCCCGCTCCCCGCCTGACCAGCGTTCCAATAAACTTCATATGTACCGGCTTGCTGGTCTGAATTAACCAGCGTTTCGACTTCCCTGCCTAGAACATCATATATAACAATCCGTACCTTGGAGTGAACAGGGATTGAATAATTAATCTTTGTCACAGGATTAAACGGATTAGGGTAATTCTGCAATAAGCTGAATTTTTCCGGAATCGCTGTATTATCACTCACTCCAAGTAAATTTTCGATTATAAGCGAATCTGGCGTCAAAGAAACGGTGTATATAACGGTTCCGTAAGGTCCTAAACTGACGTTAATAGAATCGAATTCACTCCCGAGAACTTCAGAACGCGTACCTCCATACAGATCATTGGTATAGTATAAACTTCCCGGCTCTATCCCTCCGCTGAATATACACACGCCGGGTGCAGTCAGATCCAGATATGTACTCTGTGTGGTTCCCGAAAAATTAACAACCGTAAGACCGTTCTGATTTTCAAACGGACGTGTAAGGGCATAGACGATCGAATTCGTTGATTGAACGTGTATAAAGTCCGAAGAATCGCTAGATGTTATATACCCGTCACGGTTAGTGTCCCGCTTATGCTGTGTAAATGCCGGGAATTGTGCGCGGATATTTGCAAGCCTCTGGTAATGGGGCGCGAGTATATCCTTACCCTGGAAATCCCAATTTATAATACTTCGGTTCCGGGCAATTTTATCACCGGGTATTCCATATCCCCATCCAACCTCCTGACCATTCCAAAGCATTGGAACTCCTGGAGCGGTGAAAAGTACACTCGACATAGGCATTGTTTTCTGAAAAGCTATAACCGGATTGCTGTTATAGTACGTGGATGGATTTGGATTGGTATAGTAGATACGATCTTCATCCTGTGATTCCATGAAACGCATGTAGAGAGCATTTTCGCCGGGATAGTATCCTTCGTTATAAATATCAGAATGGAGCTGTAAAATTTCTGCCGGTGTGAAACCGAAATTCACAATCGAATTTCCGTATAATTTAAAATCATACGCGGCATCGACACCACCCCTGACATCGATGGAAGCAAAATCTGCATAGATTGTTTCTGTTCCGCTCCCCGTTCCTTCATCTTCAGCCAGGAGGAGGATATCCGGTTTTACATGTTTTAATGCTTTTCTGACCGGTTGTCCCATATATCTCTCACCATACCGTCTGTGTGGACCCCAGTAAACATCGAAACGGAATCCGTCGACGCCGAAGACCTTGACCCAATAGAGATAGACATTGATCATCTCGGTTCGTGCGTCGATGTCAGTCCAATTGTAGTTGAGAAGCTGCTCGCTGAAACCGCCGTAGTACCAGAAAGTATCCGCATCGAATGAATGCCCCAGACCGTTATCATTGTGGGGGATATATTCATGCTGGTACCAGTTCCAATATGGGGAATTCCTCTTGTAAGTGTGAGCATCTAAAGACCAGGGATGAGAACGGCTTGTATGGTTAGGTGTGATATCAAAAATGACTTTCAAACCGAGCGCGTGTGCCTGGTCTATGAAATCCTTTATATCCTGGTTCGTTCCGTATTCCGGTGCAACTGAATAAAAGTCCACAATATTGTAGCCGATACCGACTCCATTATCGATAGGAGAAGCATTTTTCATGATGGGTGTCAGCCAAATAACGCTGAAACCAAGTTTTTTAATGTACTCAAGTCGTTCCGCTGCCGCACTGATCGTGCCCGACTGACTGAACGCTTTCGGAAATAAAAAATAGATTCGTGCTTCCCGTGCCCATTCCGGATTTGCGGCAATCGTGGGAATTTTTACACTTCCGTCTTTCTTTAAAATAAAGTAATTCCGGGTTGTGTCCGTATTCCCATGCGGATCGGTTACGACAAGTGAAAAGTAGTATTCTCCTGCCTGAGTGGGTACAGGTATGGTAATAGTCGGTTCTGTTCGTTCATCGAATCCTCCGATAATCTGAGGATTATTAGGATCCGAATTCCAAAAGTATTCAAGTGAATCGCTTTGCCCTGTGTCCGGATCACTACTCTTGCTGCTTCTGCATATTATCTGATCTGACTGGAGCGAAAATGATATCACTGCGGTGGGTGCATGCCGCACAAGACGATTGATGAGAACAGGCGAGGATATTTTTAACGTGCCTGCTGAGTCGGCAAGAGCGACCATATTGTTATTACCCTCGCTGAGGGGAACATCGCACGAAAAATTCTTAGCATAAACCGCAACGTCGAACGTATCGACCGAGTTGCGGACAATTTTAATACTGTCGATTGTATCGTCATCGACGATTCCATATATCTGCCAATCGGTCTTCCACGTATCGAACGGAAACCTGTTTGTGAGTTGGATGTATCCGCCGCGTGTTGTAAAAGTGACGGTATCTGAATTCGTACCGGCGCTTAGAATGACGGTATGTAAGCCGTTGGGAAGAGGTCCGGGCGGGATGAATTCCAGCTGTCTGGTACTCGAATTATAACTCTCCCCTATTCCCGTATAGACAGTTCCGTCGATACTAACCCAGAGTGCTGATGTATCGATATCACCTCCAACCATTGGATATATGAAGGCAGATATTGTCGGAAGAGCGGTATATACGATCGGATTCCGTTGGTTCGGAATAAGGTGGTATATGGTTGGATCTTTTACATAGAGGATTGAATTTTGATACGCATCCGGATTGACATGGTGATTCAGCGGATCATTCGGCCAGGGAGAAACTCCGGTATAGAATTTATAGAGATGTGTTCCGACCGGCAGGCGGGCGGTTCGTACCCAGAGATCCGATCCGACGTTCGTCATGGGCCACAGAGACTGATTCCAACCGTTGAATGTGCCTGCGACGGTTGGAATGTTCGGACCACTGTAATTATAACGGAAAATGACGTCGACACTGTCGGCTGCGATGGCATGCCAGAATAGGCAAACAGAAAATATAAAAATTCGTAAGATCATTTATAGTCCTTTTCTCCGATAAGGATCATTCCTGATCTTGGAAGGAGTATGGGAGGTGTATTGTCAAGTTCTTGTCTTGAATATACCGCACCTGTAATAAGATCATCCCATTTTTTTACATAAGTAGGAATTTTGGACCTGGGAAAAGATACATTATCATTGTTCATATTGATTAGCACTACTGCAGCAGTATCCTCATATTCTCTTAAAAAACCAAATATTTTGGTGGAATCATCCGAAATCAACGGTCGTATAGTGCCCCTTCGAAAAACGTCGTGGTTTTTTCGAATATGTATCAATTTCCGGTACCATGACCACAGCCGCATATTCCAGCCGGTAGTGTCCCAGTCCATTGTCCGTCGGCAATCGGGATCTTTTCCGCCGGTCATACCGATTTCATCACCGTAATAAATGAGCGGTGATCCCACATATGTCATCTGCATCAGAACGGCGAGACGGAGTTTGCTTGTGTCGTTTTCGGAAAGCGTTAAGAATCTTTCGGTGTCATGGCTGCTGATGAGATTATGCAATGCATAGTTTACATCCGGGGGGTAATCGGATCTCACTGCCGTAAGTATCGAATCGAATTGTATTGCCGACCGATTTTCCAGTGCGATGAAACCAACGCACGCGCCTCTGAATCTGTAATTCATGACGGCATCGAATTGATCACCCTGAAGCCACGGAGCAGCATCGTCCCACAGCTCGCCGATGATGAGAGCATTAGAATTTTCACCCTTTACGAGTTTTCTCCATTCTATCCAGAAATCGTGCGACATTTCATTCGGAACATCGAGCCGCCAGCCGTCGATCCCTCGCTGAGTCCAGTAACGGGTGGCATCGAACAAATGTTTTCTCACTTCCGGCTGATCTGCCATGAGTTTTGGTAATTCGCCAATTCCCCACCATGCCTCGTAATTAGGTTTTTCAGGCGGTAGCCTG
>CAYGXH010000116.1:0-8001 GCA_964353675.1 uncultured Chlorobiaceae bacterium | reverse complement strand
GTCGTGGGCGGCGGGATCGGCAATATTGCCAGTGGATATGCTTCAACTGTTCCGGGCGGTGCGTATAATAGTGCAGTAAGGGATTATTCTTTTGCGGCCGGGAGGCGGGCGAAAGCGAACCATAGTGGTACATTCGTATGGGCAGATAGTAATAATGCCGATTTTACCTCTACCAATCAAAATCAATTCCTTATTCGCGCTTCTGGTGGAGTAGGGATGGGTACGACAAATCCATTGGCTAAGTTGCACGTTTACGGTGATGCATTATTCAGGGGGATTGGTGATGGATTTTACATCTATCCGGACACTCATAATGTTGCATTTTCATACAAAACCCCGGACAGCTCGATGATTCAAATGAGATGGTATTACGGAAAGACGTTATTTCAGGGTAATGTTGGTATAGGTACGTCGAACACACAAACGAATAACATATTAACCATTAAACAATCGTCGACAACAGATCCGATTGCTGACGCATGGACAATCTATAGTTCCCGCCGCTGGAAAACGAATATCCAGACACTTGAAAATGCACTGGGTAAAATTCAGCGATTACGGGGTGTGAGTTATGATTGGAAGTCGGATGGTAAGCACGATATCGGTTTGATAGCGGAAGAAGTCGGGGAAGTTATTCCTGAAGTTGTTGCCTATGAAGAAAACGGTACAGACGCTAAGTCGGTTGATTATGCACGGCTTGTCTCTGTTCTCATAGAAGCTATCAAAGAACAACAACAGAAAGAACAACTTTTAACCGATCGTGTAGCACGATTGGAAAAGATGGTGAAATCGCTCACAGAACAGCAAACAGTTCCGGATGATAAGTCGCTCAGTGATTTAAAGTGAGGAGGATACGATAATGAAACTATTTATTATTATCATCGTATCGTTTGTCTTGCTCGCGCCGGATCTTGCAGTTGGTCAATCTCTCACGCTCGAGTGGTCAGTTGCTGGAGTAGGAGGAGAGACCTCCTCAGCTGAAGGATTTACACTGCAATCATCCGTGGGTGAAGAGATAACGGACACAATGCGCGCAGCCGGTTTTAGTTTAGCAGGCGGATTTCTACCCGGCGCTACGACTTTGGGTGGAACGGCAACTTATGCAGCTATCGAAGCAGACTCAAACTGGAATATGATATCTGTACCATTGCTGGTAAATGATTATACCAAGTCAGTCCTTTACCCGACATCAACCTCAGATGCTTTTGCATTCCAGAACGGTTATTTACAGAAGGAAACGTTGACAGTTGGCGTTGGTTATTGGATGAAGTTCTTGAATATACAAGAAGTACCATTTAATGGAGCCGCATTCGTCCAGGAAACTGTTGATGTCTATGACAGATGGAACATACTGGGTTGTGTAACCTACCCTGTAACGCGAATCAACATCATTCCTATCGGTACAACAATTGCCTCGACCTGTTTTGGATTCGCTAATTCAACTGGCTATATAGTTGTTGATACTCTTCAGCCTGGCAGAGCGTACTGGATAAAGGTGAATGGCGCAGGGAAGCTGGTACTTCAGACAGAATCATATTCACTCTCCGCTAATACACCAGCGATGCTATCAGTATCAGAAGCCAAGAAACCGGAACACTCGGTAACTACCGTAGCATCGTTGGAAGATGTGCAAAATATTGTATTTTTTGATGCTCGCAACCAAAAGCGTACGCTCAATTATACCATACAGCCATTAGTTGATGCCCTAACAATGAGTGACTTACCTCCCCCTCCTCCGGAAGGAATTTTCGATGTAAGGTATAGTACCCAGCAAAATATGGCAGTAGCGGAGAAAGGAAAATCCAAGGAAATCCCTATTCAAATTTCATCGGCGGAATATCCTCTGGTGATACAGTGGAGGGATGGTGAAGCGAGTTTGGTAGTTGACGGAAAAGAGTTTCAAATGATAGGACGGGATTCGGTAATCATCACAAATCCTGAATCAAAAATCAAGTTGAAAATGTTACCTTCCTCTGAGGTTAACATACCAACAGAATATACCTTATACCAGAACTACCCGAATCCCTTCAACCCAAGGACAGTGATCGCCTTTGATCTGCTTAAAAAATCGTTTGTAACCCTCATTGTATACAACATACTCGGTCAGGAAGTAACGACATTACTGAGCAATGATTTGTTAGATGTGGGAAGGCAACAATTTGAATTTGATGCTTCCAGGTTGTCTTCTGGTGTATATTTCTACAAGATTGTTGCATATATGGTTACAGATAATGGAAAAGCAAGTATAAACGAAACCTTTGTAAGTGTGAAGAAAATGCTGCTGCTCAAGTGACCGATGTGTGAGCTAATCATTGTGCTTTTAAAAGTGCAGCTCAGAAATGAGCTGCACTTTTTTCATCCTTAATTTTTTAAGTCAATTTTTTTAAATTCCTGTGTAGATTTGTAATCTACATCATCACAGAAATCCCAGATTTTCATGCAGGTAGTCGATTATAAGCCTGAACTTGCGGAGGAATTTGAATTTTTATGGTCGTATCTACGTAGCTCCTGCTGAATTCTATTTGTGCGACCGCTGATTTTACATCCCGTCGTTCACCTCGACCCGGTCTGTCGGCCGGTCAGATTTCTTGAAGTTGTTAAAATTATACGACAGCAGAAGATTAATCACTGGTACTTCAGATTTCACGATGAACGAGTTTCTGAAATTATGCCCCTGCGTCGCAACATCGAAATTTGAAGTTTGCAGGAGGTTCTGTCCCTGAAGCGTAAGGGAAAATTTCTTCCCGAGAAAGTCCTGCTTTGCCGAAACATTGAGTATGAACACGGGTTTCACATCCCCCTGCGGGAATATCTGTTTTCCCTGATAAATGCCGGTTACCTGCAGACGCGTGTTAGGCGTGACGGTGATCGTGGATGTCAATCGCGAGGTCCAGGTGAACCAATCTGATTTAATCGTCTCATCTAGAACAGAGCCGTTCATGCTGTAATTGTACAGATTTATGTTCGGATCGAGACGGAGCCATGGTAATGGGGAAAAACTTGATGAAATCTCGGCGCCTGCTGTCGCTGTTTTCGCGAAGTTTCCGAATTGTGCGATCAGTTTTCCGTTTGTATCAGCGCTTTGCAGCTGCAGGAGCGAGTTCGTGGAAAGTCGAAGATATGTCTGTGCGGAGAAGAACACCCCTGAAAACATTTTTTGGTAGTTCAACTCGAATGAATTGGTATATTCAGGCAAAAGCTTTGGATTACCCGCACTAGTGAGGTATGAATCCGTGTAGTAGGGGAACGGATTCAGGAAGATTTCGTTGGGTCTGTCAACTCTCCTGCTGTAACTGAACTGAAGCTGATGTTCGTCTATCTTTCTGGACATGCTGAACGTGGGGAAGAAATCAAGCTTATCGTAAGCATAGTCGCTTCCCATTGTTTTTTGCTCCAGCAGTCTGTCCATGTGTTCTGCTCGTAATCCGAGTTGAAAATTGAAATCATAAAGTACGTTCGAATAAATCACAAAACCGGCATACACATTATTCCGGAAGTCATACTTGTTGGTCAGCGATGAATCGATAAGCCAATCCTCTCCCGCGTTGTCGTAAATCAGATTATCGATACTCAATTTTTTATAAGAGAAGTTCGTCTGCACGCCGCATTCGAATGTGCTTTGCGGATTAATTGCCCTGGTGTAGTTTAGTTTTACGCGTCCCTCATTCCTCTTCACGTCGTTGATCATTTTATGTGAAAGCGGATCGGGAAGTCGGCTTGTGAACGTGGGATCGGACAGATATTCATCGGTGTCCTGATTGTAAGGCATTCCGACGTTAGTGTAGGATGCTTCTGCGGTGATTTCGTTTCCGGTTGGAGCTATTCTGTACCTGTAAAACAGGACCGAGTTAAAGAATTTTGCTTTCATGTCAAGAGTATTTTCTGTTCTGACATAATCGTCGCTGAGCGGCGACAGGTTGTGAATATTGATGCTCATATTTCTTCCTAGCGAAACTTCGCCGCCGTTTCCTGATAATGAGAGAAAATTATTCTCATCGAACGTGTAGTCAATACCAAAACGGATCGTATACTGTGTCCTGGTATCGATCCGATCGAGGTCCGAGCGGTTAGTCATTTCACCTATCGGGACCTGTGAGTTTCTGTCTACATTCTGAATTTGATAAAATGTCGTCCGTCTGTAATCCAGACCGCCGGTCAGTATCGCGGGACCGGCTGTGTAATTCACCGTTCCATCCCCGTTATACTTGTTTTTCGATCCGGCGCCAAGATTAAAAATGCCGTTAACGGATGACGCAGTTTGGACTTTGGTATTGATGTTAATAATACCGGCAGAACCTTCTGCTTCATACTTAGCGGATGGATTTGTGATGAGTTCTATATTTTCGATAATGTTGGCGGGAATCTGTTTGAGAGCATCCGCACCCTGAAAGACGCCCGGTCTTCCGTTCACGAGAACGGTGAAGTTGGAACTCCCGCGCAACGTAACGGTGCCGTCCGCATCTACGCGTATCGAGGGCTGGTTCTGCAGAACGTCAAGCGCGGTCCCGCCTGCCGCGTGCATCGACTGGCTGACATTGATAACTTTTTTGTCGAGGTGGTACTCCTCGCTGGCACGTTCGCCCTTAACCGTAACTCCCTCAACCGGGATTGCACTCTGCTCAATCTTTAAAGGTCCTACATTAATTTCATTTGCTGTGCCTTCGATTTTCACACCGGGGAGTTCCGCTGTTGTATATCCGATGTAACTGACCTTCAATGTATATTCACCCTCGTCAACATTTACCAGAATAAACTCTCCAGTTTTTCCGCTGTATGTTCCCGTTACAATCGACGAATCCAGAGATTTTTTTAGTACAACATTTGCGAATTCGACCGGATTGTTGGTTCTTGAATCGACAACACTACCCCTGATTAAAAATTTTTTATTCGGAGGATCATTCTCATTCCATCCCCGCAAATTGGTTTGCAGCAAGCATGTCATGCCAATGAAAAAAAATAATATGCGTTTCATGGTTCAGTCCTTTCCTTAAGAATTCACAGATCGAATTATTGTCGTCTATACTTTCGTACGCGATATTTCCTTTAAAGTAACGGCAGAAATGACGAAATGTATTTTTACGATGACGAAAACAGTTTGTTTATATTTGAAATGAGGTCTCTATTAGATATATTAATCCTGAGCGCACAATTTCAGGGGATTGATAAAGCAGACCGTGTATTCAAAAAAAAGAAATATTTTTAAGACAAGAGCCGCATACCATGTGTACACATGGACGGCGCTTTTCATTTTGTACACAATTCTTGTTTATTTTAACAAAGGGGATTCTATAAACCGGGTTCTGGCTGTGTCGCTGAGTTACATTGTCCTTTTTGCTATAATTCCGGTATACGCCAGTTATCTGATTCACGATTATTTCATAAGCCGCAAAATGTATCTGCATTACTTCGTTTTTATTGCGGCGGTGATATCAGTTTCGGGAACATTCAGCTATTATTATTTCGCGCTTTTATTCGATTCGCCCTATATGTACGTGCAGTGGCTCGGGAACGCGATCTTTGTCGTTGGTCTCGGAATAGCGGTAAAAGTATTGAAGCGGGAAGTAAAAGACCGAATGCAGATCCATGAGATAAAAGCGCAGCAGCTGGAATCGGAACTTGCTTTGCTGAAATCACAAATCAATCCGCACTTCTTCTTTAATACGCTGAACAATCTGTACGCGCTCAGTTTAATGAAATCCGAACAGGTCCCCGGTGTGATTTTGAAATTATCCGAATTGATGCGTTATATCCTTTCCAGCTCAAATGAAAATAAAGTTGACCTCGCACAGGAGAATGAATTTTTGCAGAATTATCTCTATCTGCAGAAATTCAGATTTACTCAAAATCAGAATATAAAGTACAATGTAGATGGTAATATTGCCGGGATAAAAATCGCCCCCATGCTACTCATGCCGTTTGTGGAAAACAGCTTCAAGCATGGTGTTCGCGCGGTCACTGATCAATTCTATATTCATATTAATTTAAAAGTATCGGATGATAATCTCACCTTCACCGTTGATAACAGCAAGCCAAAGCAGGTGGAAAACCAGTCGTCTGATTCAATCAGGCTTGGATTGAACAATGTAAGGCGCAGACTGGAGTTGCTTTATCCTGATAAACACACGCTGGAGATATCAGATAAGCCCGACCGTTATTTGGTGACGCTGGGACTTCGGTTATGAAAATAAAATGTATAATTGTGGATGATGAACCTCTGGCTCAGAGCGTGCTCGTGAATTATATCTCGGCATTGCCTTCCCTGGAATTGGTTAAAACCTGCAATAATGCCATCGAAGCTATCGCATTTTTGCATGAGCATAAAGTTGATTTGATGTTCCTCGATATCAAGATGCCAGAGTTGTCAGGACTGGATATGCTGAAAACACTTCCCAATCCGCCGACCGTCATAATTACGACAGCACATTCCGAATATGCAATGGAAGGATACGAATATTCCGTTGTCGACTATCTGCTGAAGCCTTTTTCTTTTGAAAGATTTTTGAAGGCTGTCAATAAAGTTGTCCAGAAGGAAGAAAAACTTACCAAAACTGAATCTTATCCCGGCGTGAAGCCCGAAACACATTTTGTCTTTCTGAAGGTTGACAAAACTCTCACGAAAGTAGACTTCTCAGATATTCTATATATAGAAGGGTACGGCAACTTTATTAAAGTTTATCTTGAAGGAAATAAAATGCTGTTGGTCTCGGAAACGATGACAAGTATTGAAAAAAGACTGCCGGAAACTCTTTTTATCCGTACGCACAAGTCATATATCGTTTCAATTAAAAATATCGCAATGATTTATCTGCATGATGTCAAGGTCGGCGGCAAGTCCATCCCGGTCGGAAACATATACAAAATGAAGGTAGATGAAGTGTTAAAAAAATTAGGTGCTTCGAAACCTGCATGAGGGTTGTGCTGGGAGAGCCATTTACAAATTCTTACTGTTTTAATCGATTATAACCTTACATTTTTCCTCATAATAATAGTGATCACAGATTTGTTTGAATGAGGAAGGGCTGTTTTTATCACGATATTTCCAGTTTTTGTCCCGACAGTTATAACTTTATCAGCATTTATACGAATAATAGGATAGGTTGAAGATGATTCAATAATGTATAGATTCCCAAAAATACTCCCCATGAAAAAAGGAGCAAAGTATGTATAATAACAGTACGTTACTGTTTACAAATTTTCATCCCACCTCTATGGTCGGAAAAATAATTCAATTTCCGCTTTTTAGGATTTTGATCGTTCTCATATTTTTACTTCCGGTTTCAGTAATAAGCTATTTAGTTGGTCCGGAGCTGGCACAAAGTATCGGTGTGCCGTACCTATCAATTGTACGCTATGGCCGCGATTTAATTTTCTTAATATTATTCATGATCACATATGGATTGTATACGAAATATGTTGAAAGGAGAGAAGCGCACGAAATTTCGTTTGATAAATTTTATACGGAATTAGGCGTCGGTATACTCATTTCGTTCCTGATGGTCGGATTCATGGTTTTACTGCTGAGTCTTCTGGGATATTATAAAATCGTTGCATTCAATCCGATCAAAAACCTCACGGATGCTTTTGTACTGCAGATGATGGTTGGTTTTTCAGAAGAGTTATTATTCAGATTGGTGATTTTTAAGTTGGTGGAGGAATTTGCTGGAAGCTGGGTTGCGATTGCGGTTCAGGGATTGATTTTCGGTTTTGCCCACATTGCAAATCCGAACGCAACGTTATGGACGTCGATCGGCCTGGTTTTATCATGCACATTGCTTTTCGGCGGGGCGTATATGCTCACGAGGAGAATATGGCTCATTATGGGAATGCATTGGAGCTGGAATTTTTTCCAGGCTGGCGTGTTCGGGATGGCAAACTCAGGGACAACTAGACCCGGTTGGATTACGCCTGTAATCGACGGCCCGACGTGGATTACCGGGGGCGCATGGGGAGTTGAAGCATCGTATATCGCGGTTGCGATGCAGTTTCTGATCGGTTTGTATA
>CAYGXH010000115.1:6382-8008 GCA_964353675.1 uncultured Chlorobiaceae bacterium | reverse complement strand
ATCCTTCGTAACGACACGGCAAGAGTATATCGTTCCTTCATTTAAACCACCCATACTTAAGTTCGTATCTGATTGATCGGATGACACTTTTGTTGCCGGCGGATAGTCTGTTCCAAAATATACATCATATACAAGCGGATCACCCTCAGGATCAGTACATGTCCAGGATAGAGTGATATTGGTATCAACTTCGGTTGAATAATCCAATGGACTTGGATCAAAGGGTTGAAAGGGAGGAAAATTTATGTCCGGATCGTAAAATATTATCAAGCCATCCACATTTATTTTCACCCAATAACCTGTCCCCTTCTTTAATGTATCCATTGATTGATAGCCACCACCTGGATTATAACCATAAAATTGTGAGACAATTATACCGGCCGGTTCGCTCCTGAGTATTTCCATTACTTCTCCTGTATATAACGAACCAATCATATTCCAGCCTGTACCGACTACAACTGTGTCCTCTGTTGATTCTTGCGCATAGATTGTACCTATAAGCGCGATCAACAATGCAAACAATTTCATTGAAGTTTTCATATTGATTGGCTCATTATAAATTATCGGGTAATTGTAGTTTTCGATGCGTTGGGAAACATGAATAATCTGCATTATTCATTTTCTACATTAGGGGTGGGTAATTATAATGACGCAAATATGTATGTGAGAAGGGAAGAATTATTCATTTTTTTTACAGTTGCAACATAACCTACCCGGAACTCCTTTCTCCGTTTGAAAGAATGGTAGCAAATAAAACGATGAAAGCCAAAGAAGTATAGAGCATTAGAGCGAAGAGCAGAGAGTAAAGCACAAAGTACGAGGTACAAACCACAATGTACAAATGACGATTGACCCGCCTGCGTTATGGGTAGATACGGGTAAACTCCCGCCTACGTCCCGTAGGGACTCCGGCGGGTAAATCGGCGGGCAGGCCATTGACAAATGACATTTTATCCGCCCCGAACCTCCCGAAGGTTAACTCATTCAATCATAGTAAACCTTCGGGAAGATTGCTAACATTTCTGTGCTCTAAGCTCTCCGCTCTCTGCTAATTTTCGCTTCAGCGGCAGGAACGATCACAATTCCTGTGCCCCCCCCGATGGGCGCCGCCGGATTTATCTCCCCTACCGCCGCCCTTGCTCAGGCAACCTCGGGATCCATCCCTCAATCCGGAATGGTCCATCCGGCCGGACTCCTTCCAGATTTTTTGCTGTTCTGCCGTAAGAATTTTATTCACGGCAAACCAGAAGTTCGTCCGGTTCAGCTTCATCTCATTTTGCAGTTTGCTGATCTCGGTCATCTTCGACTCAATCGTTTTCTGATCGGGATTTTCATCGTTATACAGATCTCTTAGTTCTACATGAAGCGTCTTTACCTTTGCCATCAGTTCGATCTGCTTTTTCTGCATATCACTCCCGAATGCCTCAACTGCCTTTTGCTGATCGGCGTTCAGATCAAGCCCTGCCTCCATCCTGCAGATGCCTTGCCCTTCCATTCCCCTATCGCCGTCAAATGGACCCGGCTGTGCCCATGCGAAGGACATTGCAAGCAGTACCACCATAAGATATTTCATACGTTTCTCCTATTATTATTTTTCAGTGATTCTTTTATATGTTCGACAGATTT